>JAGTUZ010000200.1 GCA_018224415.1 Bacteroidota bacterium
CGACGAATCCCCGTATATCGGCGCGGTTGATATGGTGATGATAACTGCCTGGAGTCGAATCCGGATACACCGGGCTGAGATAATCGGCGGGAATCGGGTAGCAATAGTATCCCGATGCGAAGCGTCTGCTGAACGCAGCCGAAACTTCCGGCGACTCGGAATAGCCGGTTGCGCAGAAGATGCGTGAACGGTTGTCCGAACGTTCGCGAAGCAGCAGATTGGCAACCGAACTGAGTGGCCATTGCGCAGAATGCAGACCCTGTTCCGGACCGAAGAGGAAACGTAGCGCCGGAAACGGCGTGGCGACACGTCCGTTGTCGGTGAGAATGGCATCGACACGGGAGGTGAAGCCTGCGCGGGTATGTTGCCAGGCGGTCAGCCGGGGCTCGAGTTCCGCGGGCGGGTCCGGTTCCGTGCTGGGATAGAAGATTCGGTGCTCGGGATGGAACATCGCAAAGGTGCGTGGTGAGGACAGGCACACCGCGTCGAGCAGGAAGGTGGCAGACGCATTGTCATCGTAGCTCAGGGTGATGTCGAAGGCCTCCCACTTGGCGGTGACGCGTGCAGTTGAATCACGGTCGACACGGCCGAGAATCTTCGCGTATGAAAGGAGCGTCGTGTCGGCCCATACGGTATTATCGCTCCGCCGGTAATCGACGAAGGCGACTGGCGTTGAATCGGGGGCATTGACTACTTCCCGTAGTTCGATCATCCCGAGCACGACCTCGATCGGAGTCGTAATGAGTTGATCGAGTGAATCGAAGAAGTGCCGTTCGCGCAGGGTGAAGCGCAGGTTGCGATCGAACAGGGCATTCGCGGAATCGACGGTGCTGATGTCGAGATGCATCAGCGGCAGGTCGGAATCGGAATCCCCGAGAGGTGCCAATAGCTGCGCGGTGACGGAAACGATGTACAAACCCGAAGCACCTTTGTCCAATCGGCTTGTACTGTCCATCCACTCTCGGAACAGCGAAAGATCCTCTTTTCGCTTGTTCACGACACCGCTGACGACTCCTTTGCCCGCTTCCATCTTGATCGCGTGCACTGAAGCAAAAGGCAGGTCGAGTGGAGACGCGAGATTGGCGCTGTCAACGGGGAGCCTGTTAAATCCTGCTGCAGGGACTACTTCAAAATACCCCCTCTGTCCGAAATCCATATCGGATTCAGGATGAAGCATGATGCGTTCGCCGGCAAGAAAGTTGCTGATGCCGAAATCCAGCAGACCAACGCGCAAGGTGTCGCCGGTGGTCGGTGACGCGGCATCGCAGATCTGATGCACGACATTGTCTGTTGTCGGGGTGAAAACGAAGTCGGGGTGGATCGTGGTGCTGATCAGATTCGCACCGAGATCGCGGGCGAGTTGAAAATGCGTGGCGGAGAGAAAGAGCTGTCGTTCATCGAGGGTGACTGGGTTGGCCATGACACCGCGGACATAATGACAGACGTGATGGACTGGATCGAATTCAGGGGCGAAGCCGTGGACGCCGATCAGGAAGGGATCGGGTGGAGTGGATTGAGCAAATGTCGTAATCGCCATGAACGGCAGTAGCAATAGTACGAGCTTTTTCATGTGTTCCCTCCTCCGTATTAGTGAACGATAATGGTTCGGGTGATGCTCAACGATTGCTGCCGAAGCGACAGCAGGTACACGCCGGCAGGCAAGGCGTTCAGATCCAGTGTCGTGGTCATAGTGTCACCGCCAGTCTCGTTGGATTGTAACAACACGGTGCGTCCGAGAAGATCGGTCAGTTCGAGATCGGCGCTGCCTGGTTGCAGGCCGTGGCACACCACGTGCAACTGCCGTGAGTCCGGCGAAAGCGGCTGCGGAGCGACATCGAAGGACAGAGATTGCGCCGTGGGTAAACGGTCCAGCGTCGTGCTCAATTGCCGCGCGCCCAGCCAGATCTGGAAACGGCAGGTTGTTGAGGATTCGGAGTTCCCTTTTCCCAATGTGATGATATCGTCGTATCCATCACCGTTTACGTCACCAACGGGATACACTCCTGGTTGGACATTGTCGTTTTCGGGTAGCGTACCGAAGAATCCGAGAGGTTTGCGGAACAACGGACCTCCCGGGTAGAAATAGTAGGCCGAGCCACCGGGTGCCAGGGCTTTATTCCATGCCAGGACGAGGTCGGGGAGACCATCACCGTTCATGTCGCCAACGGGACTGACGATCTGCGGAGACAGATCGAGCATCGGATCGGGATTGAGGTTGAAGATGGAATCATTGGGAAGGATGATCTCCGGAAGGATTGCCTGCCCGCGGAAAAGCAGCGCGTCCCCGAGTTTCTTGTGCTGGCCGACGTCGAGGATGTCGGCGTAGCCATCACCGTCCGCATCCATGATGGCTGCAACGCCGATCCACGGCGCCCAACCCTGATCCGCGCGGATCACGCGCTGCGGCTCCCGTGCGATGGCCCATGGATTGCCGAGGTATACATCCCAATATTTGATCCCTTGAAACTTCGGAATCGTTCCCGAGATGAGAACATCAACATACCCATCACCATTGAGATCACCCGCAAGTATGTCCGTGACATAAGAGTCATTGATTGAAACCGGTGGTCCATGAAGGAATTCCGCATCATATCGATCGTCCATTTCTGGACCTCCAAGGAAAAGCACGGCTTTCCACTTCACGGAGTCCCTCGTGTCCGCCGCCGTAGTCAGCATGTCCGGCCAGCCATCACCGTTAAAGTCAATCGTGAGCAAGGGACTGCGGACGGCCGATGTAACGTTTTTTCCCACTTGCTCGTTTACCTCTCCCTCAATCAGAAGATCAGGCTCCCAGACAAAGTACTCCGGTCCGTCTTTCTGCAGATACACTCGGACTGCACCGCGATACTCCGGTGGGACTTCACCTGGATACCAGTTATTGATGGCGGTAACCAGATCCAGTTTTCCATCGCGGTTGAAATCTGCCGAGGCGATACCCGCGCTTCCGCCACGGATGATAAAGGCCTCCTGGTGGTTGAAAGGATCGCCCCCAAGGAAAATGAACGTCGTATCCGCCTGGGATGATACGGCGAAATCGTCGAATCCATCACCATCGATGTCACCCAAGGGCGCGGAATAGTGTCCGAAATACCAGATATCGGTCCTTATGACATTCTCCCAAAGCTGCACATGCCAGTCCGGCAGGTCGGTGGCTTTCTCCAGGCCCGTCTGCGCGTGGAGTGAGGCGGCAATTGGCAGAAACAGGAACATCGCCAAGGCGAGGTGTGTCGCCCTGCACAGGCAAGCCCTCCCCGGCGGGGCGTTGGATTGATGGTGATACCGCATGGTACCCTCCGTATGTGTGAAACATGGGGATATGCCCGGCGGCAACAACAAGGCCGGACCTCCATATATACTATCTTGAGAATTCATGTAAAGTGGCCAAAATTATTTTCAGAAAATGACGGATTGCATGGGTCAAAAATCCGGTACCATCGAAGAACACATGAAATCGCGTGCTGTTCCTGCCTTTGAGTAGGAGACCCGTCATCTGCCACCTCCGTGCATGCGGGCCAATATCGGCTTGATCGTCATTCCGCACATCGAAATAACGAATTGCCGACCCATCTCATGTGTCACATCATCGCGGCGCGGCAGACACCCAATCGCTCCGCACAAAACAACCAACGGGCCCCCGCATCGCTGCGAGGGCCCGTCGTGGTATGGAGGATGGATGCGGGGGAATCAGATTTTCTTCGTGCGGATCTCGACCTTGCCGTCGTCGACCTCGACCTCGATGTTCTCACGCAGCTCGTCCATGTGTTCCTTCAGCTCTTCCATGTGTTCCTTCAGCTCGTCGAGCCGCAGTTCCTTGCCGTTGATCATGATGCGCATCTGGCGCACCTCGTCCTCGAATTCGTCCGCGTCGACATCGAAGCGGATGTCGAAGTCATCGCTTTCCAGACCGTCGAATTCGTCCATGTCTTCATCCGAATAAAAGTGGAACATCCGCGGCGAGACGCCGCCTCCAAAGTTCTTCATGATGATGCGGTGTTCCCCGTCCTCTTCCTCCTCCTTCGCCGTCAGTTCGATGGTTGCTTCCTTGCCTTTCCGGATGATCTTCACCGGAATCTTCTCGCCGGCGTCGTAGGCCCCGAGCACCGAGCGGAAGTCGTCGACGTCCTCGACGGTTTTCTTTCCCGCGCGCACGATCACGTCACCGGCCTTGAAGCCCGCCTTGGCGCCGTCGCTGTCTTCCTTCACCGACTTGACCAGCACGCCCTCGCCTTCCTTCGCGCCGAAATACTCTCCGAGCTGCCTGTCCAGCGTCTCGAGCTTCAGGCCGTAGGTGCCCGAGCTCCCCATGATCCAGCGCAGCGACGGCATGATCCCGCCCAACGACGGCATGATCCTGCCAAGCGGGGCGCGGAGCGCGCGCGGAGAACGCGGAACGCGGATCGACTTGCGCACGATGGCCTTGCGCTCCTTCGCCGCGCCGAGCACGACGTCGAAGGTCTTGCGTGCGCCGTCGCGCTCGACGGTCACGGTGGCCTTGTCGCCTTCCTTCAGCTTTTTGAGCGCGCCGGTCAGATCCTTCGGCTCGCCGATCGCCACGTTGTTGAAGGCCACGAGCACGTCGCCGTCCTCGATGCCCGCCTTCTCGGCGGGACTGCCGTC
>JAGTUZ010000201.1 GCA_018224415.1 Bacteroidota bacterium
GCGGATGCGCCGGCCCATTCCTCCTCCCACAACGAGGTCACAGTCCCGAAGGAGAGCGACGATGCCCGCATGGCCGTGTCCTCCGCCGTGGCCGTGTTCCTGTCCGTGTCCGTGTTCCTGTCCGTGTTCCGGTCCGTGCTGATGCCCCTGTCCGCCTGCGGACTGCTGGACGTGTTGCGTGGCGCGCTGCGGCTGCCAGACGCGCTCGCGCACGCCGTCGGCTTCGAGTGTGACGAAAGTGAATCCGAGACAGCGGCCGAAATGTGCGGCGACCGAGCGGTCGTCGTCCGATGCGATGGCGATTCTCATTGCTTCGTTCCTTTGTGTTTTTCGATGTACAGTCGATGATGTTCCCCGCCCTCGCGGAACAGGCGCTTGCCGCATTGCGGACAGCGTTCTTCCGCGCAGGGCTTTCCCGCCTGATGCGGGACACGCAGGTCGCAGGCGGGACAGATGCAGTTCCCTCCGCGTCCCATGTGTTGTGTCGCGGTCATGATGTTTCCTCCTTCGATGTGAAGCACGAGTCCCTCGACGAGCGCACGCGCCAGCGTGTGCCGGGCCGATTCGAGAATGCGACCGAAGGTCGCGCGGCTCACGTCCATACGCCGAGCCGCCTGCTCCTGGTACAAACCCTCATGGTCGGCGAGACGCAACGCCTCGTATTCGTCGAGCGTGAGTATCAGGATTTCCGGATCACCGGCTCCTGCATGCGCCGGTCCGAAGCGGGTCGTGCCGGGCAATCCGGCTACGGCCCTGCAGCGTTTCGGTCTTCCTCGTCCTCGATTCATGATACAATATTAAGCATATGCTCATAAATAATCAAGGCGCGGAATCGTCCGCCCCGGGAAGATGGCATCCGGTCTGTTTGTGCTCGAATGTCGGGTTGCCTACATTCCCTTTCAGCGACCATCGTGTCGGGACAGCGACCATCATGGAGACGGTATGAAAAAGATCGCCGTGATCGAAGACGACGTCATCGTGCGCGAGACTATCATCGAGCGCCTCACCGAAGCGGGCTATTTCGTGGTATCGGCGGAAAACGGGATGGACGGCATCGAGCTGATCCGCGAGCAGCTGCCGGATCTGGTGCTGTGCGACGTGATGATGCCGAATCTCGGCGGCTTCGGCGTGCTCGAATACGTACGCAAGGATCCGGCGACGGAGCTGGTTCCCTTCGTCTTTCTCTCCGCGTTGTCGGACAAAAGCGATCTGCGCAAGGGCATGCTCTCGGGTGCCGACGATTATCTCACCAAACCGTTCTCCCGCGAGGAGTTGCTGAACGCAGTCGAGGTGCGATTGCAGAAACGGCAGTCGCACGAGCAGCGCATGCACGAGGCGCTCGAGCAGTTCCGCGATTCTCTCAGCCGTTCGCTTCCCCATGAATTCCTTACCCCGCTGAATTCCATCCTCGGCATTTCGCATCTGCTCAAGGACCATCTCGACGATTTCGAGCGCGAGGAGGTCACGGAAATGCTGGGCAACATCCACCAATCGGGACAGCGACTGCTGCGGCTGGTGCAGAACTACCTGCGCTTTGCCGAGCTGGAAAGCCTGCGTGGCGACGACCTGCGTCGCGCCGAGGTGCTGGCGGAAGAGATGGCGTTTCCCGACCAGCTGCTGCAGGAGACCGTCGACGCCGTTGCCCTCCGCACGGGCCGCCGTCGCGACGTATCCGTTCGTGCGGAACCCGCACGTCTGCGCATCGGTGCGCGCGATTTCGAGAAGGTCATCGAGGAACTCGCCGACAACGCCTGCAAGTTCAGTCTCGACGGGTCGCGTATCGACGTGCAGGGATCGGTGGCGGAATCCTATTATGAAATCACGATGATCGATCGCGGCCGAGGGATGTCGGAACAGCAGGTCGCCGCGGTGGGTGCGTACACGCAGTTCGACCGCCGTTCTTACGAACAGGCCGGTGTGGGACTCGGCCTGGCCATCGTGCACACGATCTGCGAGATGCACAGCGGCTTGCTGCGCATCGAAAGCGACCCCGGGAAGTACACCGCGGTTACCGTACTGCTGCCATTGGTATCAGAAGAGTGAGGGAGGAGGGACGGGACACCCGGCACCGTGGGTGCAGGAATGAAGAGTATCAGGGATGGATGTCGTATTTCTTGATCAGGTCGTACAGTGTCGTGCGTCCGATGCCGAGCGCGCGCGCGGTCTCGGTCATGTTGCCGTCGAGAAGCGCGATGGCGCGCGTGATCGCCATCTCCTTGACCTTTTCCAGGGGAAGCACGTCTGCCTTCGTGGCGAACAGCCCGGATGACATTCCCGAGGGGTTGCCCTCGGAGATACGCAGGGACTGCGGGAGATCCTCCGGACGCATCGTGTCGCCATCGGCCAGCAGTACGGACCGTTCGATGACGCTCTGCAGCTCGCGCACGTTGCCTGGCCAGGTGTGGCGCTGCAGCATCGCGAGGGTTTCCGGCAGCATGGTCAGTCCCGGTTTGCCTTCACGCCTGGCGAACTGCGATAGGAAATGTTCGGTCAGCAGTGGAATCTCCGCCGGCCGGTCGCGCAGCGGGGGGAGCTTGATGGGAAAAGTGCAGAGGCGGTAATACAGGTCCTCGCGGAACTGCCGTTCCCCGGCCATCGCAAGAAGATCGCGATTGGTCGCGGACACGATGCGCGCGTCGGTGGTCAGTGTCTCGAGTCCGCCGATGCGGTCGAACTGCTTGGTCTGGATCACGCGCAGCAGCTTGGCCTGCAGCGTCATGTCGAGCTCGCCGATTTCGTCGAGAAATATCGTGCCGGTATGCGCGGCCTCGAACTTGCCGATCTTGCGTTCCACCGCACCGGTGAAGGAACCGCGTTCGTGACCGAAGAGCTCGCTTTCGAGCAGCTCGCGCGGGATGGCGGCGCAGTTGATCACGACGAAGGGACGTTCTCTCCGGTGCCCGTTGAAATGGATCGCGCGCGCGATCAGCTCCTTGCCCGTGCCGCTCTCGCCTTCGATGAGCACGTTGATGTCGCTATTGCGCGCCTTGTCCACCAGCTTGAGGACATGCTGCATCGCGCCGGAACTCGAGACGATGTTGTCGAAGCGCACGCTGCTTTCGAGCGTGTCCTGCAGTTGCCGCACGCGGTCCTTGAGCCGGTGCATGCTGATGGCGTTGTTGAGCGCGAACTGCAGGCGCTTGAGGTCGACGGGTTTCGTGAAGTAATCCGTCGCCCCGGCGCGCATGAGATCCACCGCCACGTCGATCTTGCCCTGTGCCGAGAGCATGATGACCGGGAGGTCGGGAAAGCGCTCCCGCAAGGCCTTGAGCGTGTCGAGGCCCGAGAGGCCCGGCATCATGTGATCCATCAGTACCACGTCACCGGGATTGTCATCCAGCGACTGGAGCAGGGCTTCGCCGTTGCCGTAGGTCTGCGAGGCGTAGCCCCAGGCCTTCAGGGTGAATTCGAGCAGACGCCGCAGCGAATGGTCGTCATCAACGATGGAAACGAGGGCGTTTTCCATGGGATGGCTCGACAGGTGAATGGGACAGGCGGATCTCGTATCCGGGGAAAGGTAAGAAAAATCCGGACCAATCGCCGATACCGTCGGCGAAGCGGACGCGGACACGATCGGCAAGGCCCGCGACAACGGCGGGGCATGCGTCACCGACCTGACGCAATTCATTGCCCGGAGCTTTGGTCTCGGAGCACGAGGCGGTGGTCGTCGGAGAAGCAGCGGCGGCGCAGCAGAGAGATCACCAGCACGCTGCCGATGGCGGTGGAGCCGACGAGCATGAGCATGACCACGATCTGGTATTTCACCGCCACGAGCGGATCGGCCCCCGCGAGAATCTGTCCGGTCATCATGCCGGGAATGAACACGAGTCCCACGCCCATCATGGCGTTGATGGTCGGGATCATGCCGGCCTTCACCGCGTCGCGGAACATCTCCGCCGAGGCCTGCGACGCCGTGGCACCGAGGCAGAGGTGCAGCTCGATCTCCGGGCGCCGGCGCAGCAGGTCGCCGAAGAGACGGTCGAGCGCGATGGCGATGGCGTTCATCGAATTGCCGATCACCATGCCGCCGATCGGGAGGAAGTACTCCGGCTGATACCACGGCCGTGCCTCGACGATCACCGCCACGACCACGAAGCTCACCACCATGTAGCTGAGCAGCATCGACAGGAAGGTCGGCAGGAAAATGCGCGCGTTCGTGCGACGGACGCGTCCCCGGATGATGCGAGCGGCGAAGAGAATCATCAGCGCGTAAATACCGAGCACCACATACCAGAGGTCGATGGCGAACACCCAGGTGAGCACGAGTCCCATCAGCGCGAGCTGGGCCACGGTGCGCAGCGTGCCCCAGAGCAGGTCGCGCTCGAGTCCGAGACGCAGGCGGATCGAGGCCGCGCCGCCAACGAGCACGAAAACCAGCGCGAGCGCGAGCTGCAGGTATCCGATGTCCATCGCGCCGTTCATCGCGTCTCTCCCTCCAGCACGCCGTCGCGCATGCGCAGCGTGCGATGCGGGGTCTCGAGCGGCAGCTCCTGATGCGCGACGATGATCAAGGCGGGGGCCGACGCTCCTTCGCCGCCGTCCGCTGTTGTCGCGGCTTCGAGCAGGCGTCTCGCGGATGTATCGTCGAGCGAGGCCGTGGGTTCGTCGAGCAGCAGCAGTTCGGGAGACATCGCCCGCAGACGCAGCAGGGCCACGCGCTGCTGCTGTCCGATGGAAAGCTCGGACGAGGAGACGCCGAGCGCCACGTCGCCGAGATCCACTGCATCCAGTCGCTCGCGCAGGGTTTCGTCATTGGGCGGGACGTCATCGCCATAGCGGTACGGCAGCAGCAGGTTGTCGCGCACGCTGCCCGTGGCCATCACCGGAAGCTGCTGCAGGTAGGCCACGCGGCGGCGGTACGCGGTGGCGGGAATGCCGGTGATTTCCGCGCCGCCGAGGCGCACCGCGCCAGCGGGTGTGGCCTCGAGCCGCGCGAGCAGGCGCAGGAGGGTCGACTTCCCGCAGCCCGACGCTCCCCGGATCACGACGGTCTCCCCGCGTTCGACGCGCAGCGAAAGTCCGCGCAGCACGGGCGCGCTATTGTAGGCGAAGGTCAGGGAGTCGACATGCAGCATGGGCGCGATGGAAGCATTGGCGGTGATGGAAGCGTGAGCGGTGATGGACGCAAGGGCGGTGATGGAAGCATGGGCGGTGATGGA
>JAGTUZ010000202.1 GCA_018224415.1 Bacteroidota bacterium
CCATGACGATTGACGACATCCGTTCGCGCAGCGCCATCGTGCGCCAGCTCGAGGAAGAAGGCAAGGTGAAACTCGTCGGAGGCTATTACAACCTTCACGACGGCTCGGTGACCGTGCTCGACTGATCGTCCCACCGCAGCTCCCCATAGTGCACAGCCCGGAACATCCACGTTCCGGGCTGTCCGTTTATACCGGCACCCCCGCGAGTAACTCTCGGCGCGCTGATGTGTTATATCGGACACCCTTGACTGAAACGGAGATTCCGTGTCCATCCATCGCCACCTTCCACGTCCAGCTGTCGCGTTACGCCTCCCTGCGCCGCTCTCCATCCTTGCGGCCTTGGTCCTCATTTGCCTTCCAATGCTGTTCGGAGTACGCCTCCATGCCCAGCCCCGGCTCGAATGCAGCGCCGAGGCTCCGGCGATCGTCGCGGACATCGCCAACCTTCGCTATCTGCCCATGCCGATTCCCGTGACACTCACCGTACACAACCGCGGCACGGCGCTCGCGCATCCCGTCACGGCGACCATCGTCTTCGACGCCGACCTCGCGCTCGCCGGTGACGACGCGCCGGACCATTTCAGCAAATCCGTCGATCCCCCGGGCCTCTTCCCGACGCAGATCGGCAAGGTGCAGTGGATGCTGCGGCATCCGCCGTCAATGACCGAGCGCTCGTATACGATTCGTATGTTCGTCCATGCGCCAGGCGCGGACACCGTCTCCTGCGAGACAACGCTGATCATCCCGCCGCTGGACACACCGTTGCTGTCCCCGCGCGACTACGCACCGGACAAGCTGCAATTCGACGAGGCGACGGACAGCTATGTCCCGAATCCATTCACGTTGCGGCTCACCTGCATGAACCATTCCAGCATGCCTGCGACGGACGTCACCGGCACACTCATCCTTCCCCCGAACGTCGAACTTGCCGATCCCGGCGATTCCCTTACGAAGCATTTTTCCCCATCCACGCTGCATCATTGGCGCATCGGCGATCCGGTGCCCGAACTGACCTGGCAGGTCCGCTGGGTGCCGCGTCTTCGTGTCGAGAAAACACCGGAGTTCCGTTTCCTCGTCACGGGAACATACATGGACAGCCTGCGCCTCGACACCGTGGAAGTACGCTCCCATACACGCGTTCCGGGGCTGCAGCCGTATTTCGGCGGCTGCATGCGCATTCCGGATTCACTCGGTCTGCGGGAAGACGGCACCGATGTCACACCCAATCCCTTCACCGTCCGCTATCCGCTGCGCAACATTTCCCACATCGCGGGTGGACTGCGGCGTGTATACATCTCCTTTCCACCGGACGGACTGAACCTGAATCCTGCCTCGCCATGGCCGATGAATCGCATCCTCGATGAGGTGGTGGAACCCGGCGACAGCGTGGTCTTCGAATGGCAAATCGATGTGACGAACCGCATCACGCGCAGGCGCGTCCTTATCCAGGTCACGGTCATCAACGACGAGGGCAATCCAATCCTCTGCGAGGACTGGCTACCCATCGCCGCCGTGTCCGTGACGGACGTACGCGACGAAGCCTCCCCACTGGCGTTCCGGCTATCCGCGCCCTATCCCAATCCCTTCCATTCTACCTCGACACTCGAGTTCCGGCTCACGCGCGCCGCGCCGGTGACGATCGTGATTTCCGATGCGCTGAGCCGGGAGGTGCGACGTCTGCTCGACGCGGCTCCACACGCACCCGGCCGGCACAGCATCCGCTTCGACGCACGAGGCCTTGCGCCCGGCCTGTACCACTGCATGCTGTCCGACGGAAAACGCACGGCGAGGCGGAGCATGATCCTGCTGCCGTGATGATCCTCCTTGTCCAGTCCTTTCGCGTTTCTCCGGCAGGGACCGAGAGCGTGGATGTCGGCAGATAATACCATTGCGCATGCATGAGAATCCGTAGCCGGCGAACGCCTTGCTTCTTTTCCGACATATCACTATGATACCGCCATATTCACACCATCGAACGTGCGAGGCCGGTCGTGTCCGGACTCACTGACCTCGCGGCCGCACCGTCGTTACGAACAAGCACCGGAGCCCCTCCCTTGAGCGCCACAGAACTCGCTTCCGCTTCGCATGCATTCTCTTTCGCCCGTTCGCGCAGCATTGAACTCGGACGCACGGTGCCGAACTGGGTGCGTGTCACCAACAGCATCGCGCGCGCACTGGAAGGTTCGCATTCGGTGGAGATGCTCGAGGAACGCAGCGATCGGCTGACGCTGAAATTGTACCGAAGGCACAGCCTCAATCCCGGGTGGTGGGCATGGAGTCCGACGCTGACCTGTTCCCTATCGAACGACAGGCGTACGCTGGCCTTCACGCTGACCTGGCCCGAATACGGTGCGGCCGTCTTGCTCGCGGTCCTGTTCGGCTTCTTCGCCATCACGGTGGATCCCCTCTTCGCCTCCATCCTCGTATTGCCCCTGCTGGTCGCCGCGGGGATGTTCAAGGATCACGAGCGCGTCACCGAACGCATCGACGACGCCGTGCGCAAATGCCTCTACTGAGCGTCGGAGCCGCTCCCGCCTCCGTCCACCCGGCGGTGGCCGCCCCACAGTTCCCCCCTACCTCAACACCATCGGTTTCGTGATCACTGTCGAACCGCAGCGAAGCTCCACGCGGTAGATCCCGCGCGGCAGGCCCGCGGTTGCAAAATATCGGAGTGCAGTGCCCGATATAC
>JAGTUZ010000203.1 GCA_018224415.1 Bacteroidota bacterium
GATGTCGGCCCAGCACTGCCTGTGGCGGGACACGCTCGTGATCGACGTGGTCGAGCCCGACGAACCGCCGATGGAAGGTCTGCTCGCGCATGTGGAGGGGAAGGCGTCCGGATCACTGGGCTATGTCGTCTCCGACCACTCCGCACTGACCGGCCATGCCTACCGCGTGACCGTCGAGGGCGAGGACCATGCGACGAAAACGCTGCGGGTGGAAGATGTCACACTGGGGACCACGCTGTACAGCGGATTGCCCGTGCCCGACCGCTGGGCGCATGACATGCCGGATATTGACGGCTGGCGCATCCGACTCGGCACTGCGATCGACAGTATCGGCTACAACGCGCAGGGAGAACGGGTGCTGGGCTTCGAAGGCCGAGCGGTGGGAACATTTTCCGAACCCGCGCGCGCCTGGATGAATTTCTACAATGGGTATCTCTTAAGCGGTGAGGATTTCCTTGGTTCGGCCATAAAGATGTACGACCTCGTGCCCGTCCGTCTCGTGTTCGACCGGAGCAACGGACAAAAGGGTTTGGCTTGGTTGCGGGGCACCTCTCCAAACTATGCGTATCAGGGTTACTTTGACATCCCGCTGCGCGCCTATGACATCAGCGATCCCGGACAGCCCCGGCAGTTGATGGTCGGCTTTGTCGAGCAGTTGGGATCCGGAGCAGACGACAACACCTGGATGCCGACATATCGTCCGGGCGACCGAGAGTATCTCCTCATTTTCAACGATGACTACAGCGAAACCCCGGCCGAAAAGTTCAAGGAGCCCATCATGCAGATCGCCGAAGAATTGGACGGCCTGTACGGCATCTGGCCCCTGCTCCACGATACCAATCCGCTGTTCGAAGACGGTGACACCTTCACCATCGAGCCCCGCATCCCCATCAGCAATCGCGACGTCTACATCACGCCGCCCGACATCCTAATGGACGTGCACGCCGCGCCCGTTCGTCCCGACGCCGTCACCCTGCACGCGCCGTACCCCAATCCCGCGCGCGAACGGTCGGTGGTCACCTTCGACACCCGCGCGGCGGGACCCGTGTCGCTCACCGTCCACGATATGCTCGGACGCCGCGTAGCCACGCTCGTCGACCGCCACCTCGACGCCGGCACACACCGGACGAATTTCGACATCACCCGCCTGCGCAGCGGAACGTACCGCCTCCTTCTCGTGTCCTCAGCCCAGCGACACACACGCACACTCACCGTGCTGCGGTAGGAGGAGTTGACATTCAGAGGAAAAGGTGCTAAATAGCGCCTTCACACGGGACCATTTTCAGGAGCACCTTCATGAAACGTCGGACCTTCCACAGCATGACGGCCATCACTGCCGTTGTCGTTCTCTTCCTGTCGTTTGTCGCCGCCCCCGCGCACGCGCAGTTCAATCCGTCCGCACTGAAGAAAAAAGCCGAACAGGCGGTCGGCTCCGCCACCGGCGGAGAAAAGACGGCCGCCATTCCCGAAGGCGAAAGCCCGGAAGAAACCATCAGCAAGGCCGCGCAGGCCATTCGTCCCATCCGCGACATCCGCAGCGTGTACCCGGGACAGTACGCGCAGAAATCCGAAGCACAGCCGTTCCACGACAACTGCCGCGACATCGACTACGCGGGTCAGCGCGCGCGCGTGCAGCAGGCCGTGGCCATGAAACCCGACGCCCGGGAGCGCGAGGAGTTTTCCTACAACCAGGTCATGACCGAATTCCCCGAACACTTCGCTTCGCTCAAACAGGAATACCTGATCAAGGAAATCAACAACGCCATCGAAACCGCCTACGCCGAGAAGGGCAAGGGCGCCTCGCGCGCCGGCGCCGCGGTGGAAGCCGCCGAGTCGGCGCTGCTGGTGTGCGAAGGCATTCTCTTCATTACCCCTGACGACGCGCAGGTGCAGTCGCTCAAGACCGACGCCGAGGCCGCGCTCGCCGCCATGGGTGCGGCGAAGGAGAAGGTGTACACCGGCTCCTTCCACAAGGAGCATGCCGGCAGGATCGTGTTCTCCTCCCAGCCGATCGTGGCGGGACAGGAAAACCCCACCGCGCTGCGCGAGGCCTTCAACGCTTCTTCGGACGATATTTACGGCATGATGTACTTCACCGGCACCTTCCAGGAAGTGACCGGCGGCGGGGGATCCGGTTGGACCAAGCTCTTCGTCGACGGCAACGAGAAGGCCAGCTACGACTTCAAGCTGCCCGCCGACCAGGCCGGGAACGCCTGGCTCAAATCCGAGATCATTCCCGATCCCGTCACGAGCACAACACGCGGCGCGGCCATCTTCACCAAGGCCCTCAGCGAACTCTCGCCCCGCCGGCACACGGTGAAGGTGCAGACGCTGGATCAGGACTGGAAGGTGATCGCCGAGGGTGAGTTCACGCTCGACTGCGCGGACGGACTCGATCGCATCGCCGACGTGCACAAGCGCATCAACGAGCAGAAACTCTCGGCCGTGAAGCTGCCGCAGGCGGCCATGCGCAATGCCGCGCTCGAGAAGGAGTGCGCGGCCGCGCTCAAGGACTGGAAGGAAAAGCCGATCAAGGTGATAATCACCGATGCGGACTGGACCATCCAGTACCACCCGGTCACCGGCGCCATCACCTCGCGCACCATCAACACCACCGTGGCCATGAAGAAGCCCGACGGCGGCTGCCGCATGTTCGTTGTCTCCTTCCGGCAGCAGTACCAGGGCAAGAAGTACGGCAAGGCCCAGCAATACGGCGTGGGCGACTCCGCCGACATCCCCTGCGACAATGTCAAGTAAGTCCCGATTTACTGAAGAGTGACCGCGGTTACTCTTCAGTGGAACTCAAACACCGAGGTACCCCATGGGAAAGTACAACTCCTACGACCGCATCGCGGACCTGTATGACCATTATGTGAAAGCCGATTACGACCTGGATTTCTGGCGCGCCGAGGCCGAGGGCGCCGGGGAGGTGCTGGAGGTCACCGCAGGGACGGGACGCGTCTCCCTGCCGCTCGCGCGGGCGGGACACCGCGTCACGGCGGTGGACATCTCCTACGGACTGCTCAAACAGCTCACGGAGAAAGCCGGGCCGGAGAAACTACCGGTGGAAACCGTGCATGCCGACATGCGCGACTTTGACCTGAAGCGGACCTTTCCGCTCGTGATTGTCCCTTTCCATTCGCTCGAGGAAATCCATGACGACTGCGATGTGACTGCCGCGCTGCGGCGCGTGCGCGTGCATATCGCTCCAGGCGGACGCGCAATCGTCACCCTGCACAACCCGGCCATGCAGAGCGGCGGCGACGCGTGCATGCTGCGGCTGATGTCGGACAGCGAACTCCCCAACGGCAACCGCCTGCTCTTCTGGCATTCGCGCGTCTACAACGCCACCACCCGCGAAGGCATGAGCTACCAGCTCTACGAAGAGTACGACGTCGACGGACTGCTTCTGCGCAAGCGCCTTTTCACCCCCCACTTCCACCTCCGCGACCGCGCCGAAATCGAAGTCCTCGCCGACCGCGCCGGTCTCCGCGTCACCCGCGCCTGGTCGGGGTACGGGCATGAGGAATGGAGCGGGGAGGGGAGGTATATGATCTTCGAACTTGTCGGGAGGGAGGAGTAATGGAGGAGTAAGGGAGGGAGGGTATGGAGGCCGCAGTGAAGACCTTTACCGCAGAGGCGCACAGTGGCGCACAGAGGACTTTTTCGATTGTCGCTTTCCGGAACCCATGGGGCTATTGAGCCCATCATTGAACGTGACAATCCAAAAATCCTCTGCGTGACACTGCGCGCCTCCGCGGTAAAATCTTCTCCGCGCCCTCCGCATCCTCCCTCCCTTACTCCTCCAATTCCTACCGATAGAAGTACACCGACAACTGCGTCTGCTGGCTCGACCAGTCCACCGAGGCGAGTTCGACGACGTTGGTGTTGCCCTGGTTGTCGACGCTGCTCTGCCGCCAGGCGAGGTTGCTGACTTTTGCCTGGGCGGCGGGACCACGAAGTTCGCCGTTGAGTGGACCGCCGGGATACGCCGCGACGGGAAAATCCGTCAGGACGATGGAGAAGGTGTAGCTGTACGCTCCGCCCAGGCCGACGCCGCTGTTGATGGCGGTCAGGGTCGCGATGGATTTCGAGTCGTCGGAGATGCGGCCGGAAATACGATAATTGACATCGACTCCGGAGACGCTGAAACTGTGCTCGACGCTGAACTCCTTCCCCTTCCAGGTCAGCGGCGGCGCGCCGCCGGTCTTGTTTGCCCAGACGATGCTCGGGATGTCGCTGCCGTCGGTGGCTTTGATCGTGCTTGGCGGCGTGGTGCTCATGCCCATGAGCGTCACCATCATGGTGGGGAACAACGAGGCATTGACCGTCGCGACGGCGGTGCCCGTGGGCTCGCTGCTGCCCGGCGGATACATGGTTACCGTCACATCGAATTCACCCTGCTCCTCCCAGACATGCGTGGCTGTGCTGTCGCCGGTGTGCGAAGCCGTTTTGCCATCGCCGAAATCCCACTCGAAACGCGTGCCGGCGGGCGCCGTGCCGTTGTGCCGCGCCACGAGTTCGAGTTCCTCTCCGACACCGATGACCGTATCGGCCGGTTCGATCCACAGCGCCGACATCCGGATCTTGTACCACTGGAAGCCGGCCCAGGAAAAGGAATTCTTGCCGGATGCTTTCGCGTTGACCTGGACGCCCACGAGGTTTTCCTTCGTCGGCTGTTCGAGCGTGATGATGCCGGCGGGCTCGCGCTTCTCGATTTCCTTGATGCTGGGCAAGTCGATCCACGCCGTGAGGGAAAAGGGGATGCTTTTGTCCGATGGCACGATTTCCACGGTGAAATCCCTGTACGGCAGGAAGGTCGTCTTGCCCGACGCCGCATCCTGCAGCAACA
>JAGTUZ010000204.1 GCA_018224415.1 Bacteroidota bacterium
AAGTCGACACCGGCCACGGGCGCACCGGCATTCCCGCCGGGGACACCGAATCCCTCGTGGCAACGGCCCGGGCAGTGGCCGCTTCACGCCATCTGAAACTCGAAGGCCTGCTCACCCACGGCGGTGATACCTACCAGGCTTCCGATCCCGCAATTGTCATACAGCGTTTCAATCGCAGCAGGCAGCAGATGCAAACGGCCGCAGACGCGCTACGGAGGGAATACCCGGACCTGCTTGTCTCCGTCGGTGACACGCCGGGCTGCTGCGTGGCGGAGAACTTCGCGGGCATCGATGAAATCCGCCCGGGAAATTTCGTGTTCTTCGATGTCATGCAGCAGCAGCGCGGCGTATGCTCCAGCGAGGATATCGCCATCGCACTGGTCTGTCCGGTTGTTGCCATCCATGAACGCCGCAACGAAGTCGTGCTCTACGGCGGGGCCGTGCACCTCTCTCGCGAATCACTCGGCGAGAGGGACGGAACACAGATCTTCGGACGCATCGTCCTGCCCGGTGCGCACGGCTGGAGCGCCCCGATCCCGGGCGCCGCCGTCGTGCGGCTGTCGCAGGAACACGGCATCGTTCGCCTGCCTGCCGAACAACTCCGCGGCATCGAGGAGGGCGACCTGCTCGGCGTGCTGCCCGTGCACTCCTGCCTGACTGCGGAATGCATGAAAGGATACCGCTGCCTCGACGGCAGCGCGGCCGACCATCTCGCCGGTTGTCCCGACACCCCTCTTCCCGCAACAACCCCGACAGCATCATGAAACGCAGCCCCGAAGAGATACAGGACCTCATGCGACGCGTGCCCGTCGTGGACATGCATTCCGACTATGCCGTCGAACTGTACCGGCGGGAAAGCGACGGCGTGTCCGATGCACTCAGACGGGAACATGCCCCCGCCCTCGAGGCGGGAGGTGTGAGCATGGAAGTGCTCACCGTCGCCGGCGATTTCGACATCGACGGACTGCGGCTCTGGGAACGCCGCATGATGCACGGCATTCTCGATGCGACACGGCGACAGATCACCGCAGACCCGGACTTCCATCTCGTGCTCGACGCCGCCGACCTCCGCGCGGCGGCCCGTCGCGAGGGAACACATTTCATGCTCGCTTTCGAAGGCATTCGCGGTGTCGAAGATGCCGCCGACCTGCGACTGCTGCACGCGGCAGGTCTGCGCGCGATTATCCTCACGCACAACGAACGCAACCTGGCGGCCGACGGCTGCGGGGAACCCCTGCCGGGCGGACTCAGCAACTTCGGCAGGTCCATCCTGCGCGAGGCGGCGGAACTCCGCATGGTGCTCGATCTCGTGCATCTGTCCGATCCGTCGTTTTTCGACGCGCTCGACCACTGGCCGTTTCCCCCCGTCGTCTCCCACAGCAACGCCCGCGCGCTCTGCTCGCACCGTCGCAATCTGACCGACGAACAGATCCGCGAGATCGGCCGACGCGGAGGGGTCATCGGTCTGAATTTCCTCTCGCTGTTCATCGACGACGACCGCAGCCGCGCCACCACCGACCGCCTGGCCGACCATGCCGTCCACATCGCATCCCTTGCCGGCCCCGACGCCCTCGGGCTGGGACCCGATTACGCCGACTATTACATGGACGCGATGCAGCGGTGGATGCGACGCGACGGCCTGCCGCCCGACACGATGGACTTCGTCGCAGGAGCGGAACACGTCGGCCTGCTTCCCGTGTTCGTCCACGCCCTGTCCGCCCGCGGTTTCAGCGATGGCGAACTGACCGGCATCCTCGGCGGCAACGCGCTGCGCGTCTATTCCACCATCCTTCCCGACACACCCGAGCCATCATGACCGCGAGCGCCGCATGGATCTGCTCCGAGCGCTGCTGCGCGACCAGGGCCTGCTGTAGGAATGGCACGGCACCGAAAAGAAAACGCTGAGCTGGAACCACCCGCAGGCCTCTGTCTGTTGTGATACTTTCCTTCACCATCGCAGAAAGCGGAGAACACATACAAATGGTTGCACTTTCCATCGGACTCGGCGCGGTACTCAGCCTGCTCGGCATCATCGGCTACGTGGCATCCGGCGCCGAGAGCATCACTGCCCTCATCCCCGCCTTTTTCGGTATTCCCATTCTCATCCTCGGCCTGATCGGCCGCAAGGAACATCTCCGCAAGCACATGATGCACGCGATCACTGCACTGGCGCTGATCGGTTTCATCGGCTCGGCGCGTGGGCTTTCTTCCCTCATGAATCTGCTCGCGGGGCATGACGTCACACGTCCTCTCGCCACCGTGATGCAAAGCATCATGGCTCTTCTCACGCTCGCTTTTGTTGTGCTCGCCGTGAAGTCGTTTATCGACGCCCGCCGACAGCGAAATATTGCCGCAGACGGCAAGGGCTGAGAGGCGTGCCGCCGTACAAGCGCCAGGTCGGCGACGTCGGAACGATCGTCGAACCACGTTTCGACGGGGAACAGCAGGCGCACTTCCTTCACGGTATCGCGCTGTTCAACAGCGGCAGGTACTGGCATGCGCATGAATCCTGGGAGGCCGCCTGGCTCCCGATGGGCAACGGACCGGAAGACGACGGAGAGATGTTCCTCCGCGCGCTGATCCAGTTGGCCTCGGGGCTGCATCTCAAGCGCAACGGCCGTTATGGCGGAGCGCGAAGCCATTTCGCCAAGGCCGCGGAAAAATTTGCTGTTATGCCGTCACGATTTCTCGGACTGGACACCGTCTCCCTGCGGGTGTTTGCGCGGCATCAGCTCGCGCAGTTCGACCGCGATTTCATTTGCCTTCTTCGCCGTCGGGAAGGGTGAACCAGAAACTGCTGCCTTCTCCCTGCGCCGACGACACGCCGACTTCGCCCCCCAACTTGTCGATGATGCGCTTGACAATCGACAGGCCCAACCCGTGCCCTTCGATTTTCGCCTGGGCGAGTCGTGTGAAGGGGACAAACAATTCATCGAGGCGATCCGCCGGGAGCCCGGGACCGTCGTCCGTCACGGTATACCGCAGCATGCCGTCTGCCTGCCGGACTGCGGTGATGTCCACCCGGCAGCCCTTCCCGCCATACTTGACCGCATTGCCGAGATAGTTGACCCACACCTCCTCGATCCAGGGTGCGTAGCCGAGCGGTGTGTGCCATTCCGACGGCAGATCAAGCCTGCTCGCGTTGTCCCCAATCTGTTTCTGCAGCCGGCGTACGGCATCGGCGGCGACCTGCGCCATGTCGATCGGAGCGACTTCCACGTCTTCCTTCCGGACGCTGGCGAGCAGCAGCAGGGAATTGATGATGGAAATCATTTTCCTGCCGTTGAACATGGCCGATGCCATGTATTCTTCGAGATCGTTCCCCGACAGCATTCCCGATTC
>JAGTUZ010000205.1 GCA_018224415.1 Bacteroidota bacterium
GAGGCGGCGTTGTCGCGCAAGGAGCCAGGCACCGGCGAGGGTGAACGCCATCAGCGCGAGCTGTGGCCAGAGGAACAACGGATGCCGCGCGCGCGGGTCGGACCAGTCGATGGTGAGAAACATGGCGGTCTTCCGGAGGAAGAGCGAGAGCGCGTGTCCGGGTTGTTCCGTTATGAAGTCCAGCGTGCGTTCGCGATAGATGTCCATCACCCGCAGCTCGTAATCGTGCGACGGCGGAAGGAGGCGGATCTCGCGCTCGATCTCCAGCGTCAGCCAGTTCGAGCCGCCCTCGGATTTGAAGGCGCCGCCGGTAGTCGCGGGATTGTTGCCGCGCCAGGCATTCAGCCAGAAATTCGTGGTCAGCGGCACGACGCGGTCGAAGACCAGCGTGTTGCGCAGTGACCACGTCAGCACGACCAGCAGACAGGCCACGAAATACCAGCCCGCATTCCGGAATGAACCATCCTTTTTTTTCCACAGCCACAGCGCGATCAGCACCACCGCGCCCAGCGCCTCCCCGCGAAACAACACCCAGATCCCGGCGACCAGCCCCGCAAGCACAACGGCCCACATTCCTTTCCCCCTCTCCCCTCTCCCCTTTCCATCCCCTGCCGCGCCGAAGCTCCACGAAGTGGAGCGAAGGCGGGCCCGCCCCTCTCCGCTCCTTCCCGCTCCTATCCGCAGCACCAGCCACAATGCCCCCATCATTACCGCATGCGTCCACACCGCGCCGCCGAAGGTAGCGGCGGAGGCGACCAGCGGGGGAAAGATGGCCGCGAGCAGCAGGGCGATCCGGGCGGTCCGGAGGGAAAAAAGAATTACTGTAAGGAGGTAAAGTTCAAGGAGCGACAGTAACGCGACAAGCACGTTCAGTCCGTAGAGCGTCAGGTAGGCGGTGGTGTTGTCGCCGAATGTGCCGAGCACCGCCGTCATCACGACAACGTACCCCGGCATGGTGAAGGCCGTCGGGAAGGCGTCGTCCCACACGCGCGGCGCGATGCCGTAGTCGGGATGGAGAATGGGGAAGACATGCGCGTAGCCCTGGCCTGCGAGGATATGCCGTGCGATGCCGCCGTACTCGTAGAGCTGGGGACGCTCGACGTCGCCGTACACCGCGATGCCGCCGACACGCAGCACCGCCGCCAGCAGCAGCACCATCAGCTCGAAACGATATGATCGGAGTGATATACGCATTTGTGCGTAGGTGTCAAAGTGTGTCCGACATCCATCTTGCCGCGCGTCAGCGCCTGCTGCGGCTCCGCTCACTGCAGTAGGCTATAGGCTGTAGGCTGTAGGCCATTGGCTGTTGGCGGGGATTGTCATTCCGCATCGAAACCGGGATGCCCGGTCCCCGCGCGTACTGCCTAAAGCCTACAGCGCGCAACGCGCAACGCGCGTTGCGCTGCTACGCTTGCCCCTTCGCCGTGATCATGCGGAAGAAGGTGTGGATCAGGATCTTGATGTCCATGCGGATGGACATGTTTTCGATGTAATACAGATCGAAGCGCAGTTTCTGGCGGACATCCTCCATCGAGGCGTCGTAGCGGTGCTTGACCTGCGCCCAGCCCGTGAGCCCCGGTCGCACGTTGAGGCGACGGCGGTAGAGGGGGATTTCCTTGATGAACTGTTCGACGAAGAACGGCCGTTCGGGACGCGGCCCGATCAAGCTCATGCTGCCTTCGAGAATATTGATGAACTGCGGCACCTCGTCGAGATGCATGCGGCGGAGAATGCGGCCGATCGGGGTGACCCGCGGGTCGTCCTTGTCCGCCCAGCGCGGACCGGATTTCTCCTCCGCGTCGGTGTACATCGAACGGAATTTCACCATGCGAAACACGCGCCCGTTTTTTCCCACACGTTCCTGTGTATAGAACACGGGTCCTTTCGACGTCAGCCGGATCGCGAGGGCCACCAGCAGCCAGAAGGGAAGGCCGATCGCGAGCACCGCCAGCGACACACCGATGTCCATCAGCCGCTTCACCACGCGTTCCCACGGCTGCATCAGCTGCGGCGTGATCTCGATGAGCGGGAAGCCGTAGATCTGGTTGGTCCGCGCCTGTCCGGAAATGATGTCGTACATGTCGGGACGGATTTTCAGCTTCACGTTCGAGCCGCTGCATTTGCCGATGATGTCGAGCAGCGCGTCGTGCTCGGAACTCGGCAGGGCCACCAGCACTTCCTGGATGTTCTGTTCGCGCAGCACGCGCTCGAGGTCCTCCGTGTTGCCCAAATGCGGCACCCGCGTTTCCTGGGTGATGGGTTCGGTGGAGACATAGCCCACGACATCGAGTCCGAGCAGCGGATGCGCGAGCACCTGGTCATAGAGTTCGCGCGACTGCTGGAAGGAGCCCACGATCACCGTCGACCGCTTGAGCACGCCGCCCAGCGTCAGCCGCTTCAGCACGGTGCGATAGGATAGCCGGCCGAAGCCGAGCAGGAAGAGCAGGATCGCCCAGTAAGCGAGGATGAGCAGCCGGGAAGTGGAGGGGTCGTCCGTCAGCGAATCGTCGATGAAGATCAGGAAGAACAGCAGGATCACGCCCGTCGTCACGGTTTTGAACAACGAGACCAGCTCGTCGAAACGCGACTCCGCATACCACGGACGATACAGTCCGAAAAACGAAAACAGCACCAGCCAGAACGCGCTGATCGCCAGCATCGGTGCCCAGAAGGCCGGCTCGATCGCGTTGGAGAACAGCTCCGAGCGGACGCGGAAAAAATAGTACAGCGTCCATCCGAGGTTGACCATCAACCCGTCAAGCAGCAATAATATGATTGTTTCCGTTCGACGTGAAAGCACGGGGTAGGGATATCCCGGTTGTGTATAACCATCTAAAATAGGGAGAAAGCGGGAAGAACGGAAGGACGGAAGGGCGGAAGGACGGAAGGACGGAAGGACGGAAGGACGGAAGGGCGGCCTGCCACGGCGTAGTTCCGCGAAGCGGAACGAAGCCGGGAGAGGGGCGGTGCCGGTCTGGAGCGACGCGCGCCCCTCTCTCCAACGTAGTCAGTCCAGGCAGACGACGCCTGGTTGTTGTCGCATCAATTGGCGAGACGACGGGTCCAGCGCTGGGCGCTGTGACCAAAAAGGGATTTCGTCAGCGATGTCGACCCGGATGTCGTCCCGACAATGCCCAACTCTCGGACACCGATGAATTCGCCATAATGATCCTCCCATGTGTTGTCATTGTTGTACAAGCGCTCATGATACGTGCCCTCAATTCGACTCATGCCGACGTCGACGAAGGCAAGATCCAGGACAACCCAGAAATCATCATCCGGATCCGTCATACTGATCTTGAAGCTCCGCTTGTCGGCACTCCGCTCCAGCGCGTAATCATAATCGTGCCTTGGGTCGCCATTTTCGTCAAATACATACAAGGTGACAACCGTAGGCGATTTGACTTTCATCCGTATCAGACTGGTATTCGTCTCATTAACGGGAGAGGTATTCTTGATCGTCACAGTCCATCTTCCGTCGAGCGGGTCAGCGCCGGGCGATAGCGGCACTGTTGCGCTTGGCCAGGTTTGGGGCGTTCCCTTTTTCCACTGTCCACCACCGCCTAGACCGAGAGTTGTCCAGCCGCTCCAGTCCTCCATGCTCCAGCGAAACACGTTTGTGAAACTTCCGACCTCGACGACGGTCGGAACGGTGTATGTCTCTCGCTCGCCCGGAGGATTCGAAAGTGTGCCGCGCTTGACCCGGCTCACGTAGACGGTATATGAACCGCGGGGGATGTTGCCCATCGAGGTGGAACTGCGGGGGCCGGTCCCACCAAGCTTTTCGCCGGTGGATGAGGAATACCCGACCAGATTCGGCCAGCCGATGGCGGGATTGGCATACGTGACGGCATTGATGGTCAGCGTGTAGTAGTAGTTATCGGTGTGCGTATGATTGTAGCGGAGTCCGCCGACACGATCTGATCCGGAGCCCTTTTTCCCGGCTCCCGCGGTGGTTATTTTCGCTGCAACAAAATAGCCGAGTTCGAACACACTCGCACCGAGTCGCTTGTTCTCTTCGTCCAGCGTGTTCAGTGGCAGAGGTACCCATTGCGTTTTTTTCGAATCATACCACAGAATGGTGAAATCTTCCGGCGAATCGGCGCCACCCGTCGGCATGAATATCTGCACGGGATCGGTGAAGACGAAATTTGCCGGCTCGAATAATTGCACGCTTCCAACAACCTCATACATCGAAGGGATGGGCGTGGAAACAACGGTGGTCGCGAGGCTCGACGTGATCGAAACGGTCAGTTGTGCATTCGATCCATCGCTCGCCGTGCTGATGGCGCCGCGATGCATGCGGACCTCGGCACCGTCCGCGCTTTGCAATTGTCCCTCCCCGGTAGAGTTGAACACGGTTTCGACGGTGGGCTCCTTCGGATCCGTCGGCGACCCTGACTCGGAACATGAAGAGAGCGTCAGAATGAACGCGAGAGATAAACACAATACGACTCGGTACACGTTTGTGGACATGTAACACCTGCTCAGATATTTTACAAAGACGATATCTTCGTACGCATGTGGAGTGGCAGTAAAAACAATATAGGAGCTCCATATCGCAATAACCACAGCAATATAGGTTTTTCTTTTGAAAGCGCCAATGTCCATGCGGTTTTCGGGCAGGAGGAGAGGGGGGAAAGGCGGCCTGCCGCGCCGTAGCGCCGCGAAGCGGTGCGAAGGCGGGAAGCGGTGCGAAGGCGGGAAGCGGTGCGAAGGCGGGAAGGGAGCCCCGCGCACCAGCGCGGGAAGTTGAACTATCGATCACCACGGCCCGCGCTGGTGCGCGGGGGTCCCTTTCTCCTCTCCCCTTTCTCCTCTCCCTTCTCTCATTTACCGATAATCTTTTTCACATACCGCCGAACAAGAAACCCCCTCCGCGCCTTGTTGGTGCGGGCGTAGATTTCGCTGACGACGTCGGGACGCGCGGTGGCGGCGCTCGCGTCGGGCTTCTTGCGGGCCCAGGCCCAGATGCCGTCGAATTCGAAACTGTCGTAATCGGGATGGGGCACGACGAGCAGGTTGAA
>JAGTUZ010000206.1 GCA_018224415.1 Bacteroidota bacterium
GGCACGCACACGCTTGTGTTCGACGCCAGCGATCTGCCGAGCGGACTCTACAGCTACCGCCTCGAAAGCAGCGGCGTGGTCCTGTCCCGCGTCATGCAGCTCGTGAAATAATCCGGGACCGCGGGTTCTCCCCGCATCCCGCACAAACAGGAGCGGGCCATCCGATTCGGATGGCCCGCTCCGTTCGTTCAACGGCTTCCACACCGTGCAACAGGCCGCCCCTCACCGCTCCTACCCGCCCCTCACCGCTCCTCTCCGCCCCTCTCCGCCCCTACCCGCCCCTCACCGCACGACGATGATCCGGGCGTCGCTTCCCGAGGCGCTGCGCAGGAGAAGAAGATACTGTCCGGCGGCACAGCCCTTGAGGCTCACCGGAAGCACAAACGTGCCCGCGTCGAAGCGTCCGTTCGCGACCGTGCGGAGGCGGCGGCCGAGCATGTCCTGCAGTTCAACGGTCACCGCGCCCGCGGTGGGCAGCCGCATCGGGACAAAGGACACCGCACTCCCTTTTGCCAGCGGCTGGGGATACGGCGCCTCGAGTCGTGGGTGTTCGGGCGGCGCGGCGACATCGCCTGCCCCGGTCACCGTCCGCGCCTCGTGCAGCAGCCACCCCTCGGGATCGAGCCGCCAGGAAACGACGTCGGCATCGGCGACCTCGTCGAAGACAAACTGGTCCTGCCCGAGCGCATGCAGCATGCGCCGCAGCAGGAGTGTGTCGCCCGCCGCGGTCACGATCTCGACATCCACCGGCGTCTCGAACAGTGGCCAGCCCTTGTCGGACTGCTGCGTCTGCTCGAGACCGAGGCGCAGTCCGCCATGCGGGGATGCCGCCAGCCTGTGCACGCGCAGCATGGGCCAGCCGCCGCTGTACACCCACTGATGGAAGAACTGCTCGAGCGAGATATCTATATGTTCCTCCATCACGCCCTGGAACATTCGCGAGCTGACGTTCATGCCCCGGTACCGCGCGAAGTAGTCGCGGATGGCGAGGCGGTACGGTTCATCGCCCATCCAGTGCCGCAGCATGTTGAGCACGATGGCGCCCTTGATATAAATCACGCTGCTGTAATTGTAGGTGGCACCCGCACCGAGAAAGTCATACAGCGGCAGCGCGCCCTCGATCGGCGCCTCGACGATGCGGTAAAAATTGGTGTACTCCCGGAGAATGGAATCGAAAGTCCGCACCCGCGAGAGCGCGGCGGTGATCAGCCACTCGCCGGTCATCGCGAAGCCCTCGCTCAGCCAGTTTTCACGAACATCCATCGGTGTCACGCAGTTGCCCCACCAGTGATGCGCCAGCTCATGGCCCTCGAGCGTGTAGGCCGCACCAAGGTTTTTCTTGTACAGGAGGATCATGGTGTGCACTTCGCAGGAACTCGAATCCGTGAGCACATAGCCGATCTTTTCCGCCGGGTACGGTCCGAAGTGATGCTGGAAGACGGCGAGCATGCTGTCGATGGTGCGGAAGTGGGATTTGGCGTTCCGTTCCCATTCCGGCCAGACATAGGCACAGAACGGAATGCCCCGTAGCGTGTCGTGATACACGGCGTAGGTGCCCGCCGCCCATCCCGCCGCGGCGGGATGCAGCGGCTCACGCAGCACCCACTGCGTCATGCGTCGCCCATCGTGAACGGTTTCATGTGTCAAGGTCCCCATGCCCGCGGCCTTCCAATCCTCCGGCGTGTCGAAGGTGATATCGAAGAGCGCCTTGTCCGAAAACAGGTTGTTGCACGGGAGCCAGTGCGGCAGCATGGCCACATAGCGCTCGATGGCGGACTGCGGGTGCACCCAGGCGCCGCGCGGACCAAATTTCACTCCGGAATACATGTCCCGGTCGCTGGTCGGCGTGCCGTGATACCAGACGGTCACCGCCATGGTGTCGAGTGGTCTGAGGGGTTCGTCGAGATGGATGCAGATTCCCGTATCGTTCGCGGAGAACCGCAGGACCACGCCATCCCACTCCACGCGATCGGTTGTGAGATCCCGCAGGTCAAGCACGATCTGGAGCAGGTCGCTGCGCATGACATTGCGCAGCGTCACGGTCGCCTCACCTTCAAGATAACGGGAACGTGGATGGAGGGCGATGTGCGCGCGATAGGACACGACGTCGATCTGCGTGGATTCGGCGGAGAGCGTGCCGGGATGGAAGACCGCGACGGGGGGAAGGCAGAGTTGGGAGCAAAGCAGGAGACATGCAGACAGTACGGACCATTTCATGGGAAACTCCTCCGTGTGCTGGGATGTGAGACACCGTCGCGTGATGCAAAGGGGACACCACGACCCGATTTCGGTTACGGAACGCAAGGCGTGGCGCCATGTATGGGATAACCCGATCCCATACGGGGCAATGAGGAAATGGATGCGTGGGGACGTATTTTTACCCCGGCACACAGGATCCGGCGGCGAGAAGGCAGCGGTCCCGGCCGCTAAACCTTTTCCGCCGTCGCGCATCCAATACCGGATATATCCATTCAGGAATTTCCATGAAACCGTTCGGTACCCTCCTCCTGCTTCTCGTTCTCGTCCCTCCCATGCTCGCACAGGATCTCTCGGTCGGCGGCCGCGTGCTGCAGGCCGACGGCGGCGCGCCGCTGCCCAACGCAAACGTGCTGCTGCGCCGCCTGCCCGACAGCAGCACGGCCGGGGGCGCGGTGACGGGACGCGACGGACGCTTCCTGCTCGACGGCCTGCGCCGGGGACGTTACGTCCTCACGATCAGCTACGTGGGCTACGACCCCGTCGTGCGGGACGTCCCGCTGCGCGGGGAATCGGCCGCGCTCGGTGACATCCGTTTGCAGGAACGCAGTGTGAAGCTCGACGCGGTCGAGGTCACGGGCACCGCTCCCATCGCGGTGATGAAGGAAGACACCACCGAATTCCTCGCCAGCGCCTTCAAGGTGAATCCCGACGCGACAGCGGAGGATCTTGTCCGGAAAATGCCCGGTGTGACGGTAAAGGATGGCAAAGTGGAAGCGCAGGGCGAGGAGGTGAAGGCCTTCCGGGTCGACGGCCGGCCGTTCTTCGGCGACGACGCCCGCACGCTGCTGCGCAACCTTCCGGCCGAGGTCATCTCGCGCATCCAGGTCTACGACCAGCAGAGCGAGAAGGCGCGATTCACCGGCTTCAGCGACGGCAACGAGGTCAAGGCCATGAACTTCATCACGCGCGATGCGATCAGGAATGCGCAGTTCGGCAAGATCTACGGCGGGTATGGCGAGGAAAACCATTATCGCGCCGGCGCCATCCTCAACGCCTTCGCGGGCAAGCAGCGGTGGTCACTCATGGCCATGAGCAATGACGTCAACGAGCAGAATTTCTCGCAGGAAGACCTGCTCGGCGTGATGCTCTCCGCCAGCGGTCCCGGAGGAATGCGCGGCATGCGCGGCGGTGGCGGCGGCGGACAGCGTCCACCCACCGGCGGCATGCCGAACTTCAACGCGGGCAGCATCAGCGACTTCCTCGTCAACGCCGGCAGCGGCATCGCGCAGACCAACGCCGTCGGTCTCAATTACATCGACACCTGGTTCGATAAGGTGGAGGTGTCGGGAAGTTATTTCTTCAACCAGAGCGACCTCGAAGCCGGCAGCGGCGTGACGCGGGAGTTCGTCCTGCCGCAGACCGCGGGCCAGTTCTACGACGAGACCAGCGCGGCGAACACCGACAATATGAACCACCGATTCAACATGCGCCTCGACTGGAAAATCGACACGCTCAACTCCATCCTCTGGCGGCCGCGTTTCTCCGCGCAGCTCAACGAGGGTTTCGAACGGACAATGGCCGGGACGTCCACCGCAGCCGGACGCATCAACAGCAGCAACAGTGATTTCCATTCGGATCTCACCGGACTCTCCTTCAGCAACGAACTGCTGTGGCGACGCCGTTTCGCGACGCGCGGACGAACCTTCTCCCTCGAAATCGAAAACGATGTGAAAAGAAACAGCGGCGAAAACCGCCTGTTCTACGACTACGCCTCCTACGGCATGCAGAGTGCGTTCGACACCACCAGCCAGCGGTCGGACCTGCTTGCCAGCGGCTGGACCGCCGAGGCCACGGCCACGTACACCGAACCCGTCGGCGAACGCGGCCAGTTGCAGCTCCGGCATCGCGCCGCATTCAGCCGTGACGAATCCGACAAGCGCACCTGGGAACTGCCCATGCTGGCCGGCATGGCGGAAACGCTCGATCCGCTGCAGAGCAATGAATTCAGTACGGACTACCTGACACAGAACGCGAGCGTGGGATTCCGCTACGAAAACGACAACATCAACGGGATGGTCGGCCTCGGATACCAATGGGCGACGCTGGACAACGAACAGGTGTATCCAACGGCAACCGCGATCGACCGCCGCTACGGCGACGTGATTCCCTTCGCCATGCTGCGTTACAAATTCACGCAGGGAAAGGACCTTCGTGTCTTCTATCGCACCCGCACCTCGCCCCCGAGCGTGACCCGGCTGCAGGACGTGCTCGACAACTCCAATCCGCTCCTGCTGAGCATCGGCAATCCCGAACTCGAGCAGGAAACCATGCAGTTCGTCGGCATGCGATATTCGGCAGCCAACCTCGCGGCGGGTAACTACTTCTTCCTCTTCGCCATGGGCAGTTACACCTTCGACGCCATCGGCAACCACACCATCGTGGCGGGGTCGGACACTACGGTGTTCGGAGGGATTCCCCTGCTGCGCGGCACGCAGATCACGCGGCCGGAGAATTTCGACGGCTCCTACGCGCTGCGCAGCTTCATGACCTACGGGCAGTCCGTCGGCTTTCTCAAATCGAATCTGAATCTTAACCTGTCCGGCACATTCAGCCGCACCCCCGGCCTCATCAACGGCACCATCAATTACGCGTCGTCTCCCATGGCGGGTCTGGGTGTTTCGCTGTCGAGCAACATCAGCCCGGACCTCGACTTCACCATTTCGACACAGACGAGCCTGACCTGGATACAGAACTCGGTGCGCGAGAACGGCGACACACGCTACCAGACACAGTCCTCACGACTGCGTCTGAACTGGATCTTTCTCGAGGATTTCGTATTCGGCACCGACCTTGCCCACGAGTATTACCGTGGGTTATCGGAGGGATATAATGACGATTTCCTGCTCTGGAATATGAGCCTGGGATACAAATTCCTCCCGGACAACGCGGGCGAGCTGCGGCTGACCGTCTTCGATCTGCTCAAGCAGAACAACAGCATCTCGCGCACCGTCACCGATACGTATATCGAGGACACGCGCACCAACCTGCTGCAGCGGTACGTCCTGCTTACCTTCACCTGGAGCCTGCGCAACTTCAAGATCTAAGGGGGACACAGGTATCTGCGGGGAAAACAAAACGGGCGGCGCATCCAGTGGATACGCCGCCCGGGGTCACGGGGGGTCTTCCCCGTTCTTCGGAGGGTATTACTTGACCGTCTTCATCACCTGCTCGAGCTGCGTGCGGTCGCCGCCGTTGCGAACCATATCCTTCAGCGCCGCCAGGTAGGTGGTGCGGAAGCCCGGATTGTTCTCGAGAGAGGCGATCAGGGGGAATTCCGACGGGTTCAGGCCGCGCGACTGCAGGTCGTTCTTGGCGATGTCAATGGCCCGGGCGAACACCTCATCGGTGATCAGCTCGGGATTCGGCTCGTAGGCCGCGGGATCGGGATCGATCACGTCCGTAGAAGTGACCTTATCCTGCTGCGGAGCACCGACAACCGTTTCGTCGGCGTCGACGCCGAGGCGCGCAAGGCGTGCGTCGAAATCGGGGATGAGTTCGCGCAGGACGGACTCCATGGCTTCAATGCGGGACTGCATCGAGCCGATGGTTTCCTGCTGCTGCTTGAGCACATCGACACCCGACTTGACCGGCATGCCCACGGCGGTGTTGACATATCCGGGGACACCGGCCGCCAGACCTTCCCATGAAACGCCGACGACAAGCGCCGCCTGTTCGACGGTCAGCTCGGACGGCGGCACGGCGATACCGACGCCATTGTCGCGACCGGAGGGAATGATGTAGTCGCCCGGGGAGACCGGGCCGACGACCTTGACCGGCACCTGGCCGAGGAAGGCGCATTTCTCGTAGAGATGCTCCTGTCCTTCGGGCGGCGTGTTGCCGAGCACGATCGGGGACTTCGAAATCACAAACACCATGTCGGCGTCGGTGATATTCTTCGAGATCCTTCCGGAACGGACACCGACGATGTCACCGAACACGAACTGTTCGTTCGGGTCGGCGCGCTGAAGCCATTCGGCGTAATCGGCGTTGCCGGAATTGTAGGCGATGCCCCACTCCTGGATGTACGTCGCCTGTTCGACGCCGACCTGGACGGCCAGCAGGATGATTTTCGCCACGGCGTACACGATCTTGGCGACACCGGGCGTGACGGTCACCACGCCGAGTCCGACACCGACGCGGAAGTCGGTGACCTCGGAGATCAGCTCGACCGCGGCATCCGTGACGTCAAACACATGCTGCAGCGTCATCAGGATGTAATCGAGGCTGCCGAGGCGTTCGGCCTGCGTCTCGCCATCGATGGCGCCGCGCTTCTGGTTGCCGCTCCAGAAACCGACATAGGTGTTGTTGCTGCTCGCGCTGCCGCCCAGCTGCACGGCAATGCCCTGCGACGCACCGGAGAGGTGGATCGGATAGCTCGAGGGCGATCCCTGCGACGGGGCCGCTCCGGTGTACTGCACCTTCACCTGGCCGCCGACGTTGAGATTCTTCGCGACGCCCACACCGCCGCTCACAACGAGCGCGCCGTTGTTCGCCGCGGTGGACTGCGTGGCGTCGGTGATTTCGACCTTTTTCTCCAGAAGCGTCTGGCCCTTGTTGATCAGGGTACGCGGCGCCTGCGGAGTGGGATTGAGATCGGGATCGTAGGTCGGATCGGGATTGCGGCCGATGTCGGCATAGTTCTCGACCACGAGATTCTTGAAGTTGGCCGTACCGCCCACCTTCAGGTTGCGACCGATATAGGTGTCGCGACCGACGCCGAGGTCAACGCCGACATTCGCGTTTTTCTCGATGCCCGCGCCGCCTTCGGTGCGGAAGCTGCCGAGGAAGCTCGTGGCGTTCACATCCTTCATGGACATGATCACCGGCACATCGGTCTTGTCGTGGATGGTGGTCACGCCGTCGACGTCGAGCGTGCCGCCGACCTTGGTGTTGCCGGTGATCTCGGCCGTGCCGTCGAGGAAGGAGTTGCCGACCACATGGAAGGCGTACTCGGACTCGAAGACGCCCGACCAGATCGGTCCTTCGACCATCAGACCATCTTCGGGCGCCGGATAGGTGCTGGCGAAAATGCTGCCGATGCTGACATTGCCCGCGACGCCGAGACGGCTGAGCGGGGCCTCGGTACCGAAACCGACGTCACCCTGCACGATGAGACCGTTTGTCGGGGCTTCGTAGGAGCGGGCGTATTCCGCGCCTATGGATGTGTTGCCCGCGACGCCGAGCCAGCTTTTCGGAATCGTGGTGCCGATGCCGACCTTGCCTTCGAAAGCCGCGCCGTTGGTCGGGGCTGCGTTTTCGGCGAATTTGTTGCCGAAGGTCGCACCGCCCTTGACGCTGAGCATGCTGCCCGGGCCGGGCGTGCCGATGCCGACGCGTCCTTCGAACAGGGCGCCGTCGAGCGGCGGCAGGTAGGTACCGGCAAACTGCGAGCCGACGACGAATTCGCCGGCGACTTCCAGTGCCGCGTTGGGATAGGCCTCGCCGATACCGACGTTGCCTTCGACGATCATGCCGTTCTCCGGCGCGGCGTGCACGCCGGCGTAGCTTTCGCCGATGCTGGCGTTCCCCGCGACATCGAACATGCTCTTTGGAACGGACGTGCCGATGCCGAGCTTGCCGTACGCCGTCAGGCGCATGCGCTCGATGTTGTCGGTGGAGAAGACCAGGTCGACCGGATCGGCGGTGCCGATGAAATCGAGCGAGGCGTCGGTGTTTTCATTGCCGCGTGTCGACCACGGGGAACCGTTTGATGAGCCCGTGCCGCTCGAGCTGTTGTTGTAGTCACCCGAGGCAAGGCGTTCCGCCTTGTCGGCGTGCATGGCATGGAAGGCGTAGGGAACGGTCAGGAGCTGCGAGGCGCCGAGCAGGCTGAAATCCGTGCCGCCCTTCTCGTCCATTTCCACCTGCAGCCAGTAGCCGTGCTGGCCCCAGTCGAGCGCGTCAAGCGCTCCCTGGCGCAGTTCCCCGCCGCCGATGCGCAGGGTGAACATGCCGAAATCGTTTGTGACGACCTGATGACGTTCGCTGTAGGATATCGGACCGGTGGGTCCGTCTTTCAGAAGGCTGATGCGCAGGCTGAGCGCCTGGTCCTGCATGACCGCACCGTCGCGGTCACGCGCCACGCCCTGGTAGTTGATATAGGGTGGTGACTGCGCCAGGACCACCGACGCGCAGAGCGGCAGCAGCAGGAGCATTGTCAGGAGAGTTCTCATGGGTGTATTCATAGTCTGTTGTTATTCCGCTTTGACGACTTTGTACAGGGCGAGCTGTTCGCCGCTTCCAGAAAAGGCAACCAGCAGGTACATCCCGCTGGAGAGTCCCGTGAAGGGCAAGCGCGCCATCGTGTCTCCCTCGCGCAGCTGCTGTCGCAGCACAGGCTGACCGAGCAGGTCATACAGCACAAGCGTCATGGCCTGGCTGTTTCCCTGCAAGTTCACGAGCAGGGAATTGCGCGCGGGGTTGGGGTAGAGATCGAGAGTAAGGGGGATGCTTCGTTCCCGGAGGGGAATGACGGTGAGATAGGCATGCTGGAACCCTTCGCTGAGCGTTCCGAAATGCGCGGACCGCATGTCGACGGCGGTCTGGCC
>JAGTUZ010000207.1 GCA_018224415.1 Bacteroidota bacterium
ACAGAGAAACGGAGCATTTTAACCGTATCATCGAAGCGGATGCGCAGCATGTAGATGCCGTCGGGCCAATCGCGGACATCCAGCGTCACCGGTACCGTTGTCACCGCGTCGTATTCCCGGGAGTACATCCGGCGTCCAAGCGCATCGAATGCGGCCACATGGAGGCGGCGTGCGCCCTGTGGCGGCTGTATGATGCATTGCAGCTGTGCCGAAGCGGGCTGCGGCCAGGGACCATCCACCGCGAGTGCCGCTGCAACGGGGGGCGGAGGAGGCGACGACAGCAGTTGGTCAAGCTCGTACACACGCATCCAGGGTGTGGTCCCCTCGGCGAGGCGGTGCTGCCAAACAACGTAGAGCCGGTTCCGTCGGAGGGCCAGGGCGGGATACACCCGCCAACCGTCGCCACTGCTGACGATGCGTTGCTGTCCCACGCGCCGCCAATCCGCGTCGAACACGGCAATGCGCAACCCGGCGCGGCTGTCGCCGTCCGGACTGGACCACGCGATCAGCGTGCGGCCGCTGTCCAGGGGCAACGCAGCGTAATCCGCCCGCGTCCGCCAGGGTTCGCGCATGGCCTCCTCCCGCGAGAGCGTGTCGCCGAGTACGTGATATACACGCGTATCGCTGACGATGCCCATCACGGAAATCTTCCTCCCCCGGAAGTCGAAGCGCTCGACGAAGAGGTCATCGGTGTTCATGTCCCGCCGGATGATATCGATATCCGTTCCCCTGCGTGGCAGCACGACATCGGAGAGATCGAGTTCATCGCGATGCAGCGTGTCGAGCGGAATGAATGGCTCGACCGTGCCAGACAAAAGGCCCAGAAGCGAAATGCCACGGATGAGATGCTGGCTGGTCCCACCAAGAGGGCTGTCGTGCGGCAATATGCTGCGCCGGTATACAACACTCTCGTTTCCCGATGGCTGCGAGATCCGGAGAAGCACACGCGAGGAATCCGCCCACGCCCATCCATCCATATCATGTGCGCTGAGCAGGGTGCGAGGTGCTTGTGCCGCGACCCAATGGCCGAGCACTCCCTCGACCCCGGCGGAATGCGAGCCGGCCCAGGTGGTCCAGCGATACTGGTTCCGCGTGTACCATACCACCCCCTCAAGCGCCCAGCCTTGGTAGTCGAGCGTCATGTCACCCCTCCCGGAACCGGGTTCCATCATGCTACGCTCGACGCCATCCGACCACACAGGGCCTGAGACCTGCGAAAGGACTTTGCCGGTGCCGCTGGCGAAGTGATATTCCATTCCCCACCCGCTGACGCCGGGCATGAAGGTCTGACCGATAACACGTATCCCCGTCCAACGCTCCCCTTCAAGACCGAACACCGCCCTAACGTTCGCTGGAGGGAGTTCACGATCGAGTAACGCGGGATCCGCATCAGTCCAGACGGCGCTGTCGCCCCAGACCACCAGCACCTCCCCCGCTTCGTTCACCGCGATAGTTGGCCGCGAGAGCCGAACCGAGGGTTTGCTGCAGAGCTGCAATTCCGTGGAGATGGGAGAAAACGACTGGGCCCCGGCTTCGCAGGCGAGAACGATCGCAAGCAGGCAGGCAAACGTGAAGGGACGAATAACGTAAGAACTCATGAAGCGGACTCCGCTGGTGTACAGAAGAACATCGCTCCGGTTTCCGTCGGATGCAAGAGGCTGCGCCGCAACCGTACCGGACTGACACGCGGCGACCGGGATCGTTCCCCTGCTGCTTATGTGGCATGCCGGGAACTTCCCATAAGTCTCCTGTGCTTATATTAGGATTCGAACGAAATCCCATCACCATCGGAGTGCACTGATGCGCGTACGAACCCCGATTACCACACTGCTTCTTCTTCTGCTTCTGCTGCCGGCGCTGCGTGCGCAGGACGTTCTGACAGAACGCAACATTTTCGACCTGCAGCAGGTCGTCGAGTCCAAGGCCTCACCGGATGGCCGGCTTGTGGCCTACACCGTCCTGGTTCCCCGACCGTTTACCGACACTCCGGGAGGCGATTACCGGGAACTTTATGTGCTGGATGTCCCGGCCGGCACGTCACGCGTGTTCGTGGGCGGAAAGAAAACCGTGTACGGCCTGGATTGGACGGGCGACGGACGGATGATCACCTTCATGGCGAATTTCCCCGACCGTCCGGGATCGCAGGTGTACGGTCTGCGACTCGACGGTGGCGAGGCCCAGCCGCTGACCGACAGTCCGACCGGCGTACGCGGCTACACGCTGCGTCCCGACGGCGGCGCGGTGGCGTACCTCGCCACGGAGCCTGGTGATCCCGCGCAGGCGAAGCTGAAAGCGAAGGGTTTCAACGCCGAGGTGTATGAGGAAAACAATCCGCATCAAAATATCTACGTCCGTACCCTGCCGGCAGGCGAAACGAAACAGATGACCGAGGGTGTGTCGGTGTTCGACATCGTGTGGAGTCCGGACGGCAAGCACATCGCCGCCTCCGTCGCGCTGCACAACACGGTGGATGATTCCTACATGTTCAAGCGCATCCACCTGCTCGACCCGGCCAGCGGGAAACTGACGAAGCTGGTCGACAATCCGGGCAAGCTTGGAAAGATGGCGTGGAGTCCCGACGGCCGCCGCCTTGCCTTCATTTCCGCTGTGGCAGTATGGGATTCGAAGGAGGGATCGATCTTCGTCACTGACGTACCGGCGAGCACACCGTTTGGCGAACTGCGCAATTACAGCGAGGGATTCGAAGGCACGGTGACGGGCATCGCGTGGCGCGACGCCTCGACGCTGCTGTTCACCGCCGAGGAAGGCGTCGACGTGACTCTTCGCAGCCAGGGACTGCGCGACGCCGCGAGCCGTGTGCTCCTGGAAGGCGGTCGCCTCGATATCACCGGCTTCGATCCTGTGGGAGGCATGACGGTACTGACCGGCAGCACACCTGCGCATCCGACCGAACTGTTCACCTTCGACGGGAAGCAGCTCTCGCGTCGCACAAACCTCAATGCCTGGCTATCGTCGGTGCGCCTGGCAAAGCAGGAGCGCTTTGTCTACAAGGCCCGCGACGGACTCGAAATCACCGCGGTGCTGGTGTATCCGCTGGACTACCAGTCCGGCAGGAAGTACCCACTGATCACCGACATTCATGGCGGACCGGAAGCCGCGTACCAGAACGGCTGGGTCACGCGCTACGGTAACTGGGGACAGGTCGCCGCGGCCCGCGGATACTTTGTCTTCATGCCCAACTATCGCGCCAGCACCGGGCGCGGTGTGGAATTCGCCAAAATGGGGTTGGGCGATCTCGTGGGCAAGGAATTCGAGGACGTGCTCGACGGCATCGACGCCCTGGTAGACAAAGGACTCGTCGATCCGAAACGCGTGGGCATCGGAGGCGGCTCTTATGGCGGCTATTTCAGCGCCTGGGCGGCCACACGGCACAGTGAACGCTTCGCGGCTGCGGTGGTGTTCGTCGGTGTCTCGAACCAGATCTCCAAGCGCAACACCACCGACATTCCCTGGGAGGATTACCACGTGCACTGGGGTATCTGGACGCATGAAAACTTCGAAAAGGTCTACGACCGCAGCCCGGTGAAATGGGCGCAGAACAGCCGCACTCCGACGTTGATCCTGCACGGCACCGAGGATCCGCGCGTGCATCCCAGCCAGAGCCTGGAACTGTATCGCTCACTTAAACTGCACGGAAAAGCGCCGGTGCGCTTGATCTGGTATCCCGGCGAGGGACATGGCAACCGCCGCAATCCCGCACGCCTTGATTACATCATGCGTACCATGGACTGGTTCGATTTCTACCTGAAGGGAGACGTCAGCGGCATGCCTCCCAGCACGCTGGAATACCCATCCGAATAAGCCCCTTCCTGGCCCGCTCCCGGCGTGCATGATAAAATAAGACGAGGCTGCCTGAATTCAGGCAGCCTCGTCTGCGTTCTGGAGCACAGTGGTGCTTCACTTCACCCGCGGATCCTGGCCTGCCGGGACATGCCCCTGCAGCCGTGCGGACTTATTTCACATCGAGAATCTTGTATTCGAGTGATCCGGCAGGAACCTGCACCTTGACCACGTCGCCAATTTTCTTCTTGAGCATCGCCTTGCCGATGGGAGATGTCACCGAGATCTTGTTCTTTTCGAAATCCGCCTCTTCCGGCGACACCAACCTGTAGGTCACCGTACCGCCGTGAATGAGATCCTCGAGCGTCACATCCGACAGAATGTAGACCGCGTCCGTAGGCAGTTCGTTCTTTTCGATGATACGGGCGCGGGAGAGCAGTCCCTCGAGCTTGCTGATGCGCAGCTCGAACAGGCCCTGCTCTTCCTTCGCGGCATCGTATTCCGCGTTTTCACTCAGGTCGCCGTGCGCGCGGGCTTCGGCGATTTTGCCAGCCATCTCGGCCCGGCCCTTGCCTTTCATGGCCTGCAATTCCTTTTCCAGTTCGAGCATCCGCTCGCGGGTCAGGTAGACGGTTCCTTTCGACTCCACAGTTCACTCCAATAATGATTCTCGGGGAAGCAAGAGAATAAAAAACATAGCCAGCATTCCGCACAGGAATTCTGGCTATGAGGTGGAAATATATCAATTCGACGACAGGATGTCAAGGAAAATCGCCCAAAACGGGTTGATCACAAAACGGGTTGAACCCGGTGCGTGTGCCCTCTGCCTCGAAGCCGTGAGCCTCGACGCCCTCTGCCTCGAAGCCGTGAGCCTCGAAGCCCGTCGGCCCGATGGCAGCGGTGCAGCCCGCTCAGCTATGCTGATGCATGATCAGGTGGCCCATTTTGTCACGCTTGGTGCGGAGATAGAAGTCATTGACCTCGTTGGGCAGGCTTTCAATGGGCACACGTTCGACGATCTCGAGTCCATAGCTTTTGAGACCAACGATTTTCTTCGGATTGTTGGTCAGCAGGCGCATTCTCTTCACGCCAAGATCGGCGAGAATCTGCGCGCCGATTCCGTAATCGCGAAGATCGTCGCGGAAACCCAATTCGATGTTGGCCTGCACGGTGTCAAACCCGGCGTCCTGCAGGTTGTAGGCCCGCAGCTTGTTCGACAGACCGATACCTCGGCCTTCCTGGCGCATGTACAGCACAACACCCCGGCCTTCGCGTTCGACCATGAGCATGGCGGCGTTGAGCTGGTCCTTGCAGTCGCAGCGCAGCGATCCGAACGTGTCGCCGGTCAGGCATTCCGAATGCACGCGCACGAGCACGGGATCACCGTCGTCGATGGTGCCGCGCACCAGGGCGAGATGTTCCTTGTTATCGAGCGTGTTCGTGTAGAGATGAATCTGGAAATCGCCGTAGCGCGTCGGGACATGCGTGACAATTTCCTTCTTGACCAGCTTTTCCTTCTTCACGCGGTATTCGATCAGCTGGTTGACGGCGATGATCTTCAGGTTGAATTCCCGCGCGATGGCAAAGAGTTCGGTGGTGCGGGCCATCGTGCCATCTTCCTTGAGGATCTCGCAGACCACACCCACCGGTTGGAGTCCGGCGAGGCGCGCGAGGTCCACGGCCGCCTCGGTGTGTCCTGCGCGACGCAGCACTCCACCGGTCACGGCCTTGAGCGGAAACACATGTCCCGGCCGGGCCAGGTCTGTCGGACGCGTATCTGTGTCGGCCAGCGCGCGGATGGTGGCTGCGCGATCGGCGGCGGAAATGCCTGTGCTGGTACCGTGGATGTAATCGACGGTGACGGTGAAGTTCGTGCCATGCAACGCGGTGTTGCCGTCAACCATCATGCCGAGCTGCAATGCGTCCATGCGCTCCTCAGTGAGAGGGACGCAGACCATGCCACGCCCATGGCGGACCATGAGATTGACGATCTCGGGTGTGGTCAGTTCTGCCGCGCAGACAAAATCGCCCTCGTTCTCCCGGTCCTCGTCATCGACGATGATGATGACCTCGCCGGCACGAATGGCTTCGATCGCTTCATCGACGGAGTTGAATTGATGTGCCATGTGGATTGATCCGGGATTATTCCGCGGAAGCCTCCCGTGTCACGACATTCACGGCGCTGCGGTCGAACTTCAGTTTCATGTTGTCGCCGACATCGAGCAGAAGGGTTTTTTCGTCGACGTTGACGATTTTTCCGTGAAGTCCGCCCGAAGTGATGACCTTGTCGCCTTTCTTCAGGCTTTCAAGCAGCTTCTGACGCTCCTTTGCGCGCTTCTGCTGTGGACGGAGGATCATGAAATAGAAAATGACGAAAATCAGAGCGAAGAAAATCAGCGTGCTCATCATCTGGCCGCCGCCGCTTCCGCCCTGCTGGGGTGCCATGGCAATAAGGATCTCAGTCACAGGTTGCTCCTGGGTTGTTCATTCGTGGACGTGTCGCTCCCTCTTCCACTGTGGTATCGGCGGATGAACGCTTCTTTCCACAAAGGGAATCGGTCTTTCAAGATAGCACTTCGCGCGTCGCGCGTCAATCGAAGGTAGAAGGACAGGTTGTGCAGCGAGGCCAGCTGCAGGCCGAGGATTTCCTGCGTGCGGAAGAGATGCGCGATATACGCCCGCGTGAAATTCGAGCAGGCGTAACAATTGCATTCCGCGTCGATGGGGACAAATTCGTGGAGGAATCGCTCCTTTTTTATCATCAACGGACCGTCGGGAGTGAACACCATTGCATTTCGTCCGTTACGCGTGGGCATGACGCAGTCGAACATGTCCACGCCGCGGTCGATGGCTTCGAGAATATTCACTGGCGTGCCCACACCCATCAGGTATCGCGGGCGGTCCTGCGGAAGGATGTCGGTGGTGAATTCCGTGATGCGGTACATCACCTCTGCAGGCTCACCCACCGCCAGTCCGCCGATGGCGTAGCCATCGAAGCCGATGTCCATCAGTCCGCGCGCGCTGGTCTCCCGCAGTTCCTCGAACACGTTGCCTTGCACGATACCGAAGGCGAGTTGCTGGTGTCCGTACAGCGGACCCGTGCGGTCGATCCATCGCCTCGCCTTGGCGGCCCAGTCGAGTGTCAGCTCACCGCTGCGGCGGGCGTAGTCGTAACCGCAGTCCGCCGGGGGACATTCGTCAAGGATCATCATGATGTCGGACCCGATCGAGCGCTGGATGTCGAGCACGCGTTCCGGGGTGAATCGATGATACGATCCATCGATATGCGACTGGAAGGTCACACCGTCGTGTTCGATTTTCCGGAGTTCCGAAAGCGAGTAGACCTGATAGCCCCCGCTGTCGGTGAGCACCGGGCCATCCCAGTTCATGAAGCGATGCAGGCCGCCGTGTTCCTCGAGCACTTCCGTACCGGGACGCAACGCGAGATGATAGGTGTTGGCCAGAATGATCTGGGCCTCCATTTCCCGAAGCTCGCGTTGTTCAACCGCCTTGACGGTGCCCTGCGTCCCGACTGGCATGAAAATGGGCGTGCGGATACTGCCATGATCCGTTTCCAGCGTCGCGGCGCGGGCCTTGCTGCCTTCGCAGATATGTTCGAGTGTGAACTGCACGTTTCAGGGTCCGGACGGGTGTCGTACCCGGCCAAGGCCTTCACCGAGGTTGCGGCTTCGCCGGGGACGCATCCCGCCGTGGTTATTTCTTCTTTTTCTTTGTCAGCTTTTCGGGCTTGGGTGAAAGAAACGGAGCGTCGAGCCTGCTCATGTCGTTGACGATATCCCTGAGCGTGATATTCACGAGCACTTTGACAAACTGTTCGTTCGCTTCGGTGAATGCGTCGAGGACCGCACATTTACTTTTGATGGTGCAGCCGAACATCCCGAGACAGCAGTGGTGCCGGATGATTGGTCCGTCCACCGCCTCGATAACGTCCACAAGCGTGATCTCGCTTGGGTCGCGCGCGAGGATGTATCCGCCCGTGACACCGCGGTGTCCGACCACGATGCGCGCCGTGGAAAGCTGCTGGAAAATTTTTGCGAGGTACGTCTTGGAGACGTCCTGGTCATCCGCGATTTCGGAAATCTGCACCGGTTCGTTTGAACCGCGCGTGATCAGGTATCCGAGGCCGTGAACGGCATAACCGGCCGATTTGGAGATCTGCATGGATCACCCTCTACTGTGATGGATGGGAGTATGTGTGTGTACGTTCATTACTGATTTTCCGATGTCTTGCCTGCCGGCGATCACTTCCGTTGCATCCATCCGCGCCAGCCACAGCGGTGGCAGCGAAAAGGCCGGCTTTGACTCAGCCGCTTGCGCAGGCGTTCGCCGAAGTGTCGCGCGCGCGAACGATACAACGCAAATTCTCCGCAGGCAGGACAGGCATGGCTTTTGTTGCGCGCGTGATGATGGAATGCCGGACTGACCTTGACCGAGACGGGGCTACCGACATCGTTTGCGAATTCGGGCACCGAGAACGCTTCCTCACCGTTCACTGTCGCACGAGACATCTCTCCGGCACTGTCCGCCGGGCTTCCGGCCTTCTTCGTTTCGATGCTCAGGGGCTCGATATCATCGAGTTGCAGATCCGGCACCGGAACGTCTTTCCCCGCGACACCCGGTGCCAGCGGCTTCTGCGCGCTGGAAGGAAAGCGAAGGGCTGTTTCATCGAACCAGCCACGGTGTCCACAGACATGGCAACGATAGGGCCGTTTGCCTGTGGCTTGCTTGCGTCGTTCCTCCATCCGCGATTGCGAGTGGCTGCGGAGCAGTGCCGGGGCCTTGCATTTCGGACAGATAGCGGGAGAAGTCGTGGCATGGAGCCAGGGTGAAGATTGCATCGGGGATGTCGAATGAACGGCGATTGGTGTTGCATCAAATCTGCAAGGAAAGCAGATTAAAGATATCTGAATTGGAAATATAGCGGTTTGTTGGGGAATAACAATGGAAAAAAGACGAAAAATTCAGCATTGACGGGAAGCACGTGCCCCTCGGCGGCGGCACCGGCATCACAGGAATCGGGCGTTCCGTTCCCATAGACGTTGTACCTGATTGGAACTCTGCGTATATTTTTTCACTATGCGTCACACTCACGTTGTGGAGAACTATGTCTGTCCTTGATCCTGAAGTTCAGGAGGACATCACTGTTGCGGGCGTGTCTCCTCCGGGAGAAAGTCCAGAGGCCCTGCGCAAGCGCCATCTCGATTTCGAACGGGAAGCACTGCCGCACATGGATGCGCTTTACAATTTCGCACTCCGAATGACCAGCGATCCCGACGAAGCCGACGATCTGCTGCAGGAAACCTTCCTGAAAGCCTACCGTTTCTTCGACAAGTTCGAACAGGGAACGAACTGCAAGGCGTGGCTGTTCAGGATTATGAAAAATTCATTCATCAACATCTACCGGCGTTCTTCGAAAGAGCCCGCGAAAGTTGATTACAACGACGTCGAGGAGTTTTACCACTCCATCCGGGCGGAATCGACGGACCCGAACGATCTTGAACAAAAAATCTTTGCCAATATCCTGGACGACGACGTCTCTACCGCTCTTGAATCGCTTCCTGAAGAATTCCGGACGGTTGTGATCCTCTGCGACATCGAAGGTTTCACGTACGAGGAAATCGCAGACTTCGTCGAATGTCCTATCGGTACGGTCCGCTCCCGACTCCATCGCGGACGGAAAATGCTGCGTGCCAGTCTCCTGGATTATGCGAAGCAACGCGGATACGAAGACAAGCATGCGGAGAAGAAAAGCGCAACCTGAAAACAGGGAGCGTCTGTGTCGAACCGTAGATGAAAGAACAAACGTGGCTGAAAACACCAAACATACCGACGAGTACTCCCGAATGACAGACGACGAACTCAAGGAGTTCATCAGCGCTCTAGCGGACAAGGACGCTGCCGGTCTGAGCAGCGAGCAGGTGGAAATCCTGCAACGAGTTGTGCACGAGCGTCCAGAGCTTCTTGGAGAGTATCAGCTCAACATCGCAACAAAGCTTTGCCTGCTCAAACACGCCAGGCATGTGCCATGTCCCGACTCTACGTCCGAGTCCATTCGAACCATCATCTACCACGTGTATAAATCCCGCCAGGCGTCACTCTAGGGAGTGCCCATCCTCGAATCCGTCTCCGTCATTGTTGCACCTGTGGACTTTTCCGTGCTCACCTTCCACGCGCTCGACGCCAGGGGCTGACACCCTACCACCATTCTCCCGTTTCACCACTCCAAGGATTTTCCATGAATCGCATGATCCCATACATCATGCTGGCCGCCTTGTTGTTTTCCGCCTGCGGCCGGCAGCAGCCAGATGATTCGCAGACCTCGACGACGGACTCGCTCACCCTGGAGGGCGAACTCCATCTCCGCAACATCCGCCAGCTCACATTCGAGGGCGAGAATGCCGAGGCCTACCTTTCCTTCGACGACACACAGCTCGTGCTGCAACGCCGCGGAGAGGGAATGGAATGCGACCAGATATACACCATGACCATCAACGGCGAAGCACTCACTCGACTGAGTTCGGGCAGAGGACGCACCACCTGCTCCTACTGGCTTGCCGATGGGGAACATCTGATCTTTTCGTCCACGGAGGCGCATGACCCTGGCTGCCTGCCTTCTCCCGACCGCAGCAAGGGATATGTCTGGAAGCTCTATCCGGAGTTCGACATCTACAAGATCCGAAAGGACGGAAGCGGTCTTGAGATCCTGTTCGCCTCCGAGGGGTATGACGCCGAGGCGACCGTATCCCCGAAGGGAGACAAGATCGTTTTTACCTCGACCCGGGACGGCGACCCGGAGATCTATACGATGAATATCGACGGCAGCGACGTACGTCGGCTGACCTCCGCCAAGGGGTATGACGGCGGACCCTTCTTTTCCCCCGATGGCTCGAAAATCATTTTCCGCGCCAGCAGACCGAAGACGGAAGAGGACCTCGCCGCATACAACGAACTCGTCTCCGAACATCTGGTGCGTCCGGGCAATCTGGAAATCTATGTAATGAACACCGACGGCAGCGACCTGCGCCAGGTCACCGACAACGGCCATGCGAATTTCGCTCCGTTCATGCACCCTGACGGCAATCGCATCCTTTTCTGTTCGAATATGGACGCGAGCAATCCACGCAATTTCGATCTGTATCTTGTCAACCTCGACGGGACAGGACTCGAGCGCGTGACCTATTTCGATGGTTTCGACGGCTTCCCGATGTTCACAAGAGACGGAAAAACACTGGTGTTCTGCTCCAACCGCAACAACGCGAAGGAAGGCGATACCAACGTGTTTGTCGCGGACTGGGTCGACTGATTGCCCTTCCCCCGCTCGAATATTCCGAACACAACACTGCCGGCCTTCAGCCGGCAGTGTTGTGTTCGGAATCCAGGAAACCTTGAAGCAGGATGACCGCAGCGATTTCGTCGATCTTTCCCTTGTCCCTCCGCTTTTTCTTTCCCACCCCCATGTCGCGTATCGCCTGTTGGGCGAGACTCGATGTGAATCGTTCGTCGATCAGCTGCACCGGCAGGTTGGCTGCCCCGCGCAGCTGTTCGGCGAAGGCCCTGACGACGCGGGCAATATCACCATCCGCCCCCTTGAGTGTGAGCGGCAAGCCGATCACGATACGGGCGACCCCCCGTTCCGCAAGGAGCGTGAGTAACCGCGAAAGCAGCAACGGGTCGTTGTTGACCGTCCCGATGCCCGAGGCGATGATCCCGAGTTCATCGGACAGCGCGAGACCGACGCGGCGTTCACCGTAGTCGATTGCGAGTGTGCGTTTGTTATTGTGCAATGAGTTCCGTGACGGCTTCGCTTTTTCTGACCGACAACTGCTGCTGCTGCAGGTCGCGTTCGAGAAGGCGCGCTTCGGCGAGCGGGGTGAGCGGCTTGTTCAGGAAAGCCTTGAAAAGTTTGCTGGGCTTGAAATGTGATTTGCGACGCGGCGGCACATACACCTTGTCGCCCGTTTTCGGATTGCGGGCGCGCGGCTTGGCCTTGGTAAGCTTGACTTCGAATACGCCGAAGTCCCGCACCTCGAGGCGGACCTCCGGATCGGCGCTCATGAGCAATTCGCGGATCGAGGTCAGTACGGTGTCCACAACGTGGTCCGCTTCCTGGATCTTGATGCAAAGCTGGTCTGCGACGTTGCGGGCAATGTCCTTTCGCGTGAGTGTGGGAATTTTGTTTTTCATGCATGTCCTCCGGATGAGGGTTACGACATCTCGACGAAGCGCTCTGCCGTCAGGATGCCCTTGACCTTTTTCAGCCGCTCGATCAGGCGCTCGAGATGCTCGAGGCTGCTGACGGTGACAAGCACCGAGCCGCGGAATGTGTTGGTTTCTGTTTCTATATTGACACTGCGAATATTGGTATTCTGATAGCTGGTCACGGCGAGGGCGATTTCATTGAGGATGCCCGGCCTGTCCTCTCCCTCGATGCGTATCCCTCCCAGGTACTCGTTGCTTGGCTTTTCGGGCCAGCTGATATCCACGAGCCGGTCGCGCATGCTTTCATCGCTGCTGTCGTGCAACAGGCGCTGGATGTTCCGGCAGCTGCGTCGATGAATCTTGATGCCATGTCCCAGGGTGACAAAACCGATCACCTCGTCTCCCGGGAGAGGACTGCAGCAGCGGGCATAGTCGTACTGGATATCGGATACCTCTCCCTGGATCATCACACCCTGCTCGGTGCGGGCCCGACCGGCAAACTCTTCGAACACTTCCTGCGGGTCGCGCTGCGGCAGCTCCACGCCCGCAGCCGGCTGTTCCAGCTCCGCGAGGGCGGCCTGCGCGATATCGTCGACGCGGATCTCGTCGCGGGCGAGTGCAACCAGCATCTTCGAGAGGCTGGGGAAACGCAGGACCTGTGCGGCCTTGATCAACGGCGCCTCGTCGAGAGGGATCTTGAGCTTTTTTGCGCGCCGCTCCCATTTCGCGCGGCCGTCCTGCAGTACCTGCTTGGTCTGCTCGTTGACAAGACGCCGGATGGCCACCTTCGCCTTGTGCGTCACGACTTGCTGCTCCCAGTCCGGGCTGATGTACTGGTTCCGGGACGTGATGACTTCCACCTGGTCGCCGCTGCGCAGCTTGCGACTGAGCGGGACGATGCGGCCATTGACCTTCGCACCGATCGTGTGCAACCCGACCTCGCTGTGGATCTCGAAGGCAAAATCAACGGAGGTCGACCCGTTCGGCAGCACAACCAGGTCGCCCTTTGGTGTGAAAACCACAATCTCTTCCTGGTACAGGTTGCGCTGGAAATTGTCGAGCAGCTGGCGAGCCCCTTCTTCGACGGAGGAGGACTGCTGCGGACTCTCGAGAATCTCCCGCACCCAACGGATCCAGTTTTCGAAGGCGCTTGTCTTTGCCTGGACGCTTTCCTTGTATGCCCAGTGTGCCGCGATACCTTTCTCCGCGATCTCCTGCATTTCGCGCGTGCGGATCTGCACCTCAACCATCTTGCCGTCGGGACCGAGCACGGTGGTATGGATGGACTTGTATCCGTTCTGCTTGGGGAGGGCGATATAATTCTTGTAGCGTTCGGGAATCGGTGTGTACACCTCACAGACGATGGCGTACGCCAGATAGCAGTCCTTCTCCTCGCGCGTGTCGAGAATGATGCGGATCGCAAACAGATCGTAAATCTCGTCGAAGGTCTTGTTGCGGTCCTGCATTTTCTTGAAGATGCTGTAGAGATGCTTCGGGCGACCGATGATCTCGAACGCCAGCCCTGCCTTGCCCAATTCCCCGCGCAGCGGCTTGGTGAAACGATCGATGTAATCCTCCCGGTCGCGCCGCTTGACCGACACCTGGCTTTTTAGCTTGCGGTAGTCCTCTGTGTAAAGGTATTTGAACGCAAGATCCTCGAGTTCCCACTTGATGCGCCCAAGACCGAAACGATGCGCCAGCGGTGCATAGATTTCCAGCGTCTCACGCGCGATGCGGTGCTGTTTCTGCTCGCCGACGAATTCCAGCGTACGCATGTTGTGCAGGCGATCGGCGAACTTGACGAGGATCACACGGATGTCGTTGATCATCGAGACCATCAGCTTGCGGTAGTTTTCCGCCTTGGTGATCTCCTTGCTCACGAGTATGGTCGAGATTTTCGTTGCCCCCTCGACGATATCCGCCACCGTTGTACCGAACTCCTCGCGGATGTCCTTGTAATCGTAATCCTCGCAGTCTTCGATCACGTCATGCAACAGCGCCGCCACGACAGACACGTCATCGAGCGGAATCTCCTGCGCGACGATCATGGCGACGGCATAAGGATGCGTGGCGTATGGTTCTCCTGATTTGCGGCGATGCTCCCGATGTGCCTTCGTCATGAACTCGAAGGCACGCGTCACCAATTCCTCATCCACGGACACGAGGTTGCTGCGGCACACGGCAAGCAGCGCTTCCAGCTTCTGCCGGGGCGCGTCGCCGGTTGCCCTGCGGGTCGATCTGCGTAATCCTCCTAACATGCGATAGCTATCTCGGGTAGAAAACCGCCATTATCAGATACTTAAGTAGCCAATATGGTGCGAATTCCTGTGAATGTCAAGAAGGAAATCCGGTCCATGTTCATAGAAATTGGTGGCTTAGCGTCGATACCGCGCAGCCGGTCCGCTCCTTCCGCCTGTCCGGGGAAGCAATTCCCTTGCCTTTGCGGCGCGGTATCGATATTTTTGTTATTCGCTGAAAAGCGGAGAATCGGATCGTTCTCTTCGTCCATACATTTTCGAGGATCTCATGACACACATCACACGGGCCCGCGTCGCGATCATGACCGTCATTCTGGTCGGCATGGCGACGATGGGATTTCAGTGTTCCTCTCCGAATATCACGAGCGGCAAACTCTACCTGCAGCAGTATCAGCAGGGCAAGAACGCGGAGAAGCTGGACAAGGCGGAAGAATCCTTCATGAAGGAGACGCAGGAAAAGCCCAACAGCGCCGAGGGCTGGTACTGGCTGGGCCATGTCTATGCTGAAAGAAAAGAGTACGGCAAGCTTCAGGAATCGTGGGCCAAGGCCCAGAGTCTCGGCGGCAAAGTCACCGAAGAAATCAAGCAGTACCGTATCACGTACTGGGGACAGGCGTTCAACCACGGCGCGAACACCATGAAAAAGGCCCAGATCCGCAAGGATAAAAAGACCTACGGAGAGGCCGCCGAGGCCTTCGAGGCCGCCACGAAATTGCAGCCGGACAGCTCGGCGAAATACAACGCCTATGTGTACCTGGCCTATGCCTATATGGGCATGGATCGGCTCGATGATGCCGGCGCTCCGCTTCAGGAACAGATCAAACGCAATCCGAGTGCGGAGGCGTACAGCGCTCTCGGACAGATGTATATCCGCGAAGCGGCAAACCTGAAGGAGAGCGGAAAGACAGACGAGGCCAACAAGAAATTTTCCGAGGCCATCGATCTGCTCAATCGGGCCACGGCGGATTTCCCTGACAATTCGGAACTGAACAACGAACTCCTCAACGCCTACATCGCCGCCAACCGCGTCACCGAGGCCGTCGAGAAGTTCAAATCCTACGCCGACAACAACAGCACGGATTTCACCGCACAGTACGCCGCTGGTACCGCGCTGCTGCAGGTCACCCGATTCGAAGACGCGACGAAATATCTCGAACGCGCCCTGGCCATCGAAGGGAAAAACACCAGCGCGCTGTACAACCTTTCCGTCGCCTACCTGCGCTGGGGCATCAGCATCCGTGACGCGGGGAACAGCAATGATCCGGATGCCCCGCAGGCGGATTACAAGTCCGTCGTGAACAAGTCCGTTCCGCATGTGCAGAAACTGGTCGAGACCGAGCCCGACAATCCCGTCAACTGGGATCTCGCAGGCAAGATTTTTGCGACGGTAGGCATGACAAAGGAAGCGGGCGAAGCTTACGAGAAGGCGGACGAACTCCGGAAATAATTCCGGAACGGACAGTTATTCCATCACCCCGGAGGACGCATGAGTGAGAACGGACCGGAAACGAAAAACCAGCAGGTGAACATAGAGCTGGGCGAACGCGAAGCGGAAGGCATCTATTCCAACCTCGCAATCATCACGCACTCGAACGCCGAGTTCGTCATCGACTTCACCCGCATTCTGCCGGGCGTCCCCAAGGCCAAAGTGCATGCACGTGTGGTGATGACACCCGTGCACGCGAAGCTTCTGCTGAACGCCCTACGGGACAACATCGAGAAGTTCGAACGCAAATTCGGTGAGATCAAGATTTCTCAGGATCCGGGGCAGATGTTCACCGGTACGCCGCCTTCGGGCGTCATGCACTGAGCAATTCCCCTGCATCTGGAACTGCGACACGGCCGGCTCATCAAGAGCCGGCCGTTTTCATTTCCTCCCTGGGAGAAAACGTGTACTACCCTATACAGTCTGCCGTTATTTCACCAGAAGCATACGACGTTGATGGCGGACGGTCCCCGCATCGAGCACACAGAAATACACGCCACTGGGCAGATCGCTTGCATCCAGCAGCACCTGGTGCATTCCCGCTTCGCCACTGCCCTCGGCGATGATGCGCAGCGGCCGACCGAAGGCGTCGAGAAGAAGGATGCGATACGCCGACGCTTCCGCCAGATAGAACGGAATCTGTGTCAACGGATTGAAGGGATTCGGGCGATTGGGAAACAGGCGCGTCGAGGCGCTGAGCGGCAGCACACACGCACCCGATAGCGTCGCCTCGCCGTCGGTGAACACTGGCACCAACCGCCGCTGCCCTGACGTGTCGAAAGGAAGCACAAAGGGCTGGAGCAGCGTGCCGTCACCCATCACCGATGGATAATGAAGGAAGGAAAGCGGAGAGCGCACGATATACGACGGGTCGCTTGGCGAGGCGCCCCGGTCCCGCACCTGGAAACGGAGGGTGACAAGGACTGCTTCCGTCTCGCGGGCCTGCGGGGTGAATCGGGTGGAGTCCGTCACAAGGATAATGTTGAGCGCGGATTGACCACGCTCCCTGTACAACGTCGCCCGTAGGTTTCTCCAGTTCGACTCGGTCAGGGAAGCAGTGCTGCTTGCCTCGATAAAGTGAAGGATCTCCGGATCGAAACGCAGCATGAACTGATATGCCCGGGGTTCGAGTCCGGGCGTCGGACTGATGGTCACAGGAACATCGAGCGGCACGCCCTCGACTCCTGTGAGATTCCGAGGTACCGAAATCCGGACGACATCGAGTGCTTCCGCGAGTCCCAGCGACATGATGCAGCGAATCGGCTGCGTCTGCGCGGCGGTAACCAGGAGTTCGACGGTGAACGAGGTGTTCTGGCGGACCGCAAACGGTCGTACCAGCCACGATACCACGGCGCTGCCGCCGATGGGGATCTCCACCGGCTGCACGAGCTTCGTCTCGGATTCCCCTTCCTCGAACTGCAGCGGGGGTGGGAGCAGAAGCACTGCACTGACAGGGGAAGCGATGGCGTCACCATTGTTCTCGATGCGGGCATCGATGCGGAAGACACGGTAGTCTCCGAAACGACTCGGAACTCCTTCGTAATCCGTTTGCAGCGTGTCGAAATCGACGGTCATGTCCACTCCCCCGTCCGTCACATCGGTCGACAGCGAGCATTCCAGTCTCGGTTGTCCGACCGCCGGAACGAAGACAGGTACATCGCAATGCACGAGAGGAAGATACTGTCCGGCCGCATCGCGCGCGATTGCAAGCACCCGCAACCACACCGTGCGCTCGATGTCCGTCGCCTGCGTGCGAACGGTCCATGACGCGCGCTGCCTTCCATCACCGGGCGGAAGCACAGTGGCGATCGGGACCTCGCGTCCGGCTGGGTCGATCAGGAGCACACCCTCGGGATCGGGAAAGGCGAAGAGCGTGACATTGTACACCGGCATCGCGCCAACGTTCTCGATTACCGCATCGAAGCGGATCTCGGACTGTTCGTACCCGCCTGTGTGCGCATCCACCGTGATGGAATCCCGATCAGTCTCACAGAACAGGGATATTGTCGTTGCGTCCGCCGGAGGAATCCAGAGCACTTTTTCGCATATCGTACCGTTTCCGAACACGTCACGGAACATGACGGTTACCGTGAGGGAATCGCCTTCGGCATTCCGCAGGGGACGGATGGACTTCACGAAGGGGCCGGCCATGCCTCCGGGCTCAAGCGCCCGACGCAGGGTGTCGGCCGCCGATTGTCCGGGGGCGAGCAGCAACCCTTCTTCCAGCATGGTAAGCATGGTCATACCACTGCCGATCCCCTGGCCGACATTGGTGACGGTGACACGCAGCAACACAGGATCGGGAATATACCGTCCGCTGGCAGGATCGAACGCAACCGTATCGATCTCGATCACACAGACATACTCCCGTGCCCGTGCTGCGGGAATGAATACATTGCTTTTGCACGAAGCTGTGACTGTCCGTGCCCCGAGGCCGCCACGGCCCTGCGCTTCGAAGAGCAGAGGCTCGATATTTCCTGCATCACGACGTTCGGGTGTCATGAGCCAGACGAATTCAAATTCCTCTCCCGGCGCCAGAGCCCCCACTTCGCGCGATGCGCTGCCATCGACGGGAGCCACTCGCGATGGACCGAGAAAATCGATACGGCAGTCCGCTGCAACGGCGTCTCCGCTGTTCCGCAGTATCAAACGAACGGGAAAAGGATCCGGGACATACGTGTTCCGGGACTCGTCGAACTGCAGCGCAGCAGGGGCCTCACAGACCAGCGTCAATCCGGGTTTCCGCTCCTTCTCGAGGAAAACCACATGCGAGCATTCGCTGCGGATTCCCGGCGCATCGACGAATACTGCAAGCGTGTCATATCCGGACAGCATGGAAGGGAGTGGCTGGAGAAGAAAGGTGGATTCCCCGGTGAGCGTTCGGGTCTCGCCAGGAATGATACTGTCGACAAACAGAGCAGTAGCAGAGAGCAGGCGAAATCGTTCCGTCGAGAGCAGATACACCGTCACGTCCACGATGGTGGTCTCCCCGGGATTGCGCAACGTCACCTCGAGTCGGAACTGCTCCGGGACGTACCGGTCGTCCATGAAGCGTATACTGTCAGGCCCTCGCAGTTCGCAGTTCAAGGTGGTCACCCCGTCGCGGGGCTGGCCGTGCAATGGGAGGGCCATCGCGATCGCGATAAACACCAGCATCGGGAGAAGCGCGAACGGAAATCTCGGGCGGAACAGCATGATCGGAGCAACTCCGTGGATGATGATGATGGAACGTGATTACCGCAGAAACAGCATGCGCCGCATGACGCTGACGTCGGGTGTCTGCAGACGGTAAAAATACACACCGCCGGGCAGATCCCCAGCGTCGAACACCGCCTCGTGCCGTCCGGCGGAACGCAGGCCGGCATCCACCTGCCGAATTTCGCGTCCGAATATATCCAATACAATCAGTGTCACCGGCAACGCCGTCTCAAGCGTGTACGCGATGGTCGTGGACGGATTGAAGGGATTCGGACGGTTGCCCTCGAGCCGCGCCGTCCACTGCAGCGGCCATGCACAGGGACTCGTGACGGTGACCATGCCGGGAGAATACACATTCATCACCGTGCCGTACTGGCTCTCTTCCGCGGCGTTGAATGCGCCGATGATCCTTCGGTTTCCCGGGAAGGTGACGTCAAGCAGAAAGTCGAGGTTGCTCTGCGTCACATTTCCGTGCCCGGACAAAACGAATGCCGGATCGAACGCTACCTCGAAACGAAGATACACCAGAACACCCTCCTCGCCCATGTCGATCGCGGCATCCGATTGCAGGGTGAGATCGTCGACGAGCACCATGGCCCGCCTGCTGTCGTCAGGATCAGGAAGGACGGTCGCGCGTGGTCCGCGCCATCCCGCCTCGGTCCGCGAACCTTCGGCAACGGCATCGAGGAAGGTGATGTGGGCCTGGTCGAAGCCGATCATGAGGCGATAGCGTTGCAGTGGTTCGACCGCGCCGGATCGAAAGAGAACAGGGACAACCACTGTGCTGCCGGTGGCGCCGACGACATCATCAGGCAGACCGAGATTCACCATGCACGGTTTCTCGGCGATGATGATTGGCAGGCTGCATCTCGTGGGCGTTCCTTGCTCTGATGTGATCAGAACCTCCAGCAAGCGCTGCGTCTGCAGGCAATTACCGATGATGAGGACCTTCCAGCTCGCGGACGCTGTTTCTCCCGGAGCGAGGTCGGACGGTTGGGTCAGCTTGATTGCCTGCTCGCCATTCTCCAAGGCCATATTTTCCGGCAGCAATAATGTCGCACGGACACGGCCGGCCTGTTCCCCACCGGTATTGGTGACGGTCACGGTCACGGTGACAACGGAATAGTCGCCAAAGGTGCTTTTCGTGCCTTCGTAATCTCTCGTGTTCATCTCCCACGCGATGGTCATATCCGTGGGCGGACTGGTCACGTCCGTGCGCACCGTGCAGGAAAGCGATGCGCGCGGCAGCGCGGGAATCTCGACATACTTTACCTGGCCAGCATGGGCCGATCCTGCGTACAATACAAGTATCGACAAAGCGCAGAAGGCTACATGCCTCCACGCGGCTGCGCGGCAATAACTCGTGTCTGTAAGGATCATGACCCCCATCCTCTGTTGAAGTGCAACATGATGCCGGCATGCGATGCACCGGCGTTTCGGATGTCTGTATTGTGACGGGCGGGAACAGCCCGGGTTTTCAGTGGTCAGGGCCGGCGACGAACACATGTCTGCCGACACGAATGTCGGGGAAACAGACGAACGTTAACGATGTTGCTCCGGGGAAAATACAAAAGATGGGGGACACTTGCGTGCCCCCCATCTGTCAGGATTGACTGATTTTTTACTTCGAGACAACCATGCGTTTGGTGTCGGTGAAGTCCTGGGTATCGAGTCGGTAGAGATAGACGCCGCTGGGCAGCGAGGAGGCGTCGAGCATGTACTCGTACTCACCAGCCGCGCGATGCCCCTGCTCGAGCGTGCGGACCTTGCGGCCCAGCGCGTCGAACAGTGTCAGCGTGTAATCACCTTCGATGCCCAGCGTGTAACGGATCACCGTCGCCGGGTTGAATGGGTTCGGCACGTTCTGCTCGAGAATCGTCGACGAGCTGAGCGGCACGATGCAATCGCCCGAGACCGTCACCATGCCCGGCGAGTACGCCAGCGTGATGTCACCGGTCTCATCGTCGCGCACCGAGTTCATCGAACCGAGCAGGCGCCGGCCGCCCTCGGCCACCACCACGTCGTTGACGAACTCGAGCGTCGCCTGCGTCACGTAGTCCGATGCAAACGGATCCGAGCCGTTGTGCACCACCTCGAAGCGAAGCAGTACCAGCGCGCCCGTCCGGCTCGTCGACAGCGGCGATCCCGTCGTGTAGTCTTCGATGCGCAACAGGTTCGGCTCCGTGGAACCGAGCTCGGTGAGCGCTTCGGCCTTCACGCCGTTCCAGCCGCGTGCCGTCATCGTCCCGACCGACGTCGCGTCCACGAACCGCACCAGCGCCGGATCGTACCGCACCGTCAGCTTGTAGGCAAACACGTCGCGTCCGAGCGTCTCGCCGATCAGCACCGGAACGGTCACCTTCTCGCCGTAACTGCCCAGCGCGTCGTCCGGAAGGTCCACGTTCACAAGACGCGGGGCCTCCGCGAGCGTCACGTCCAACCAGCAGCGCTTCGGCTCGCCGTTCTCCGCCGTCAGCAGGATCTCGAAGCGCCGGTCCACCGGTATGCCTACCGCCATCGGACGGATCTTCCAGCTCACCGTCGCGAACTTCTTCGCCTCGATGTCCGAGGGGCTCACCTGCTTGATCGCCTGCTCGCCCTCTTCCAGCGTGAAGTTCTCCGGCAACAGCAGCGTCGCACGCACGCGGTTCGCCTGCGCCTCGCCATCGTTGTATACCGTCGCCGTCAGCGTGAACACCGTGTAGTCGCCCACCGCCGACGGGTCGCCTTCGTAATCGCCGCGCGTCTCGTCATACGAGATCGTCATTTCGTCCGGCGGCGTCGTCACGCTCGTGCGCGGCTCGCAACGCAGAAGCGGTTGGCCCACTTCCGGGATGTCGATCCACACCGAGCATTCCCGCGTCGGAACAGGATTGCCCTGCTCGTCACGGCCCGAGACCAGGAACAGCACCTGCACACGGCCGTCCTGCGTCCGCGCAAGAGCCGTCGCGTCCCACTCGGCACGCACCGCGGGTGCGTTGTGGTCGAGTCGCGGCGCCACGATCTGCGGGTTCGTGCCCGTGATCTTCAGCAGGTTGTCCATCGAGATCGCCGCTACCTCCACGTCGAAGACCGAGCGGCCGCTCGTGTTCACCACGTCCGCCCACACCTTGAAGGTGCCCTGAACGTACGCGCCACGTGCCTTGTCCACTTCCAGTGCATCGAGCTCGGTAAAGCACGTCAGCACCAGACCCGGCTCCGGCGCCGCCGGAATCAGGACCGTCTCGGTGCACACCGTCGCATTGCCGAAGCGGTCGGTGAACGTCACCGTCACCGTCAGCGTCCCGTCTTCGGTCCGCGCGATCGGACGAACCATCCACGTCAGCTGCGCCGACTCGCTCGGGCGCACCGTCTGCGCGATCGCCTGCACGGCGTTCTGGCCCGACTGCAGGTACAGGCCGTTCTCCAGCGCGATCTCGCCCTGCAGGCCCATACCGTCCGCCTCGCCTTCGTTGACCATCGTCGCCGTCACAAGGAACGGATCCGGGAAGTAGCTGCCCGTCGTCGGGTCGAACGTCACCGATTGGATATCCACATCGCAGGTGTACTCCGCGGCACGTGCCGGCGGCACGTACACGTCCACGCCGCACGACCCGACCACGATCCGGTCACCCAGACCGCCCGCGCCGTGCACCTGGAACTGCAGCGTCTCGGTTCCACCCACGTCGCGCCGCAGCGGAACCATCCGCCACAGCACCGTCCGCTCTTCTCCGACTTCCAGGTCGCCGATCGCAATCGTTGTCACCTGGTCGTACGGCATGAACAGCGGCGGACCGACAAACACCAGCTCGCACGCCTTCGCTCGCGTATCGCCGACGTTCTTGACCGTCGTC
>JAGTUZ010000208.1 GCA_018224415.1 Bacteroidota bacterium
ACGTTGCTCGCGTTTTTCTCCCGCGGCACGCGCACGTGGCCCAGCGTCAGCGGCTGACCGGTTTCCGGAATCAGGATTTTGCTGATGACCATGCCCGCGGGCGCGGCCATGATACTGGCGCCGAGCAGTTGTGCCGCAAAACGGACCTGTGCATCCGTAATGGTTATCCCGTGCAGCTCGGCGTAGGAGAACCCGAGCATCTGCACATAGGCGGCCATCACGCCTCCGGCGATGGTGGCGAGTCCGCCCACCATCACGGTCAGAAGTTCCGACTCGCTGAGATCCTTCAGGAAGGGACGGATCATCAACGGTGCCTCGGTCTGCCCGACAAAAATATTTGCGGTGCTGGACAGCGATTCGGCGCCGCTGGTGCCGAGAATTTTCACCATCAGCCAGGCCATGCCCTGGACCACGCGCTGCATCACGCCGAGGTAGTAGAGCACCGACATCAGCGCGGCGAAAAAAATGATTGTGGGCAGCACCTGGAAGGCGAAGAAGAAGCCGAGGGATTCGGGCGAACCGGGACTATCCGCAAGATTCCCGAAGATGAAACGGGCTCCTTCGGTAGTAAACGCGAGGACCTTGACGAAAGCACGGCTCAGGAAATCGAAGCCGTCATTCGGCCAGCCAAGCGGCGACCAGAGCGAGCGTAGGGCATCTCCCTTGATCACCAGCACGCCAAAGACGATCTGGATCAGCAGGCCTTTTGCGACGAGCGGCCAACGCACCGACCGCCGATGCCGGGAGAAGAGCAGGGCGATGCCGAGGATCAGGCCCATGCCGACGGCGCCACGAAGAATGGCCTCGATCATCAGGATTTCCTGACACGGTCGAGATCGGTGGTCCAGCATCCCCGGCAGCGCGCTTCGTATGCGTCGCCCGCACCGACGAGTACGCGCTCGGAACTGCGTGTGACGCGTTGCGTGCGGTTGGCCGGTGCTCCGCATACCATGCAGATCGCCAGCGTTTTGGTGATGTACTCCGCCACCGCGAGAAGCTGGGGCATCGGTTCGAACGGCTGGCCGAGGTAGTCCTGGTCCAGGCCGGCGATGATCACACGGTGACCGCGGTTCGCAAGATCCTCGCACACACCGACGAGATCCAGGTCAAAGAATTGAGCTTCGTCGATGCCGATGACGTCGACATCCGCGGCGCGTTCGCGGATGTCCTCCGCACAGGAGACGTTGATGGAGGGGAGGGAAACGCCGCTGTGCGATACGATGCGGTCTTCGGCGAAGCGGGTGTCAATGACCGGCTTGTAAATCGCCACACGCTGCCGTGCGATCTGCGCGCGCCGCAGGCGGCGGATAAGTTCCTCGGTTTTGCCACTGAACATCGATCCGCAGACGACTTCGATCCAGCCGGATGCGTGCGTGGGATGATTGACGGGAATGTATTCGACCATGGGATTCGGTGATGATAAACGGACTTCGAAGAAAAGTACATGGATTTTGTTCATGAAAGAAATCGGGTCCGCGCCGGTTCGGATGCAGGGAAGGCAACAACACATTCCTGCGTCAATGTCCGCAATTGCTTGACGCGTAAGGAAAGAATACCCATATTCCCCAGATACACTCACTTTCACCACTGTGCCGGCAATACACGTTCGAGACATCGCAGCACTGCTGCTTCTGGGAATGCTTCTCGCCGCCATTACGGCGTCGGCGCAGTCGCCCGATCGCTATGTCCGTGCGCTCTCCGCTGCACGCGACATGCTTGGGAAGAACGCCGATTCGGCCGTTTCGCACGCACGTAATGCCACCCGTCTGGCGGGGAATGCGAGCCAGCGTGCCGAGGCACGCGAGCTGTACGCAGATGCCCTGCGTCTCGCGGGCGATCTCACTGCCGCGGAGGTGGAATACGGCCTCCTGCTCACACAGGCGCAGGAGCGGTATGACGAGCAACTTCGGGGACGCGCGCTCAACGGTCTCGGCGGGGTGAAGCGCTGCTTCCAGCAGTTCGATCTCGCTCTCGGACACCACGCGGAGGCCTTCCGTCTTTTCGACTCCCTTGGCAACATCGCTGGAGCGGCGCAGGCGCTGCACGACCTTGCGCTTGTCCTTACCGACATGGGCAGGAACGACGAGGCGATGGATCTGCATCAGCGTGCGCTTGCGATGCGCATCGAAGAAAATCAACGCTCAGGCATCGCCGAATCCCGAAACAGCATCGGCGTGCTCTACTGCGCGTTCGGTCAAGCGGATTCCGCCCTGATCTCTTTCCGTGAAGCCCTGTCCCTGCGCAAACTGCTCGGCGTGCTCAGTCCCGAGGTCGCCGCGACACTGCGAAACATCGGCACGGCCTACCGGATCAAGGGCGAAACCCCGCGGGCACTGGACTATTATCGAGAGTCCCTCAGTCTTTCCCGCAATCTTGACAGCGAGATGCTGATCGCTTCCACGCGAAAGGAGATGGGTGCCGCCTTCCGCGAACTCGGTGATTACGCCCGTGCGCGGGAGGCGCTCGATGCCGCGGCCGCCATCGCACGGCGGCTCCGACTGGCCGGACTGTCAGCGGACATCCTGCTCGAACAGGCCGAAGTGGATGAGCAGGCCGGGGATCACGCACGGGCTCTGTCTCAGCTCAAGAGACATCAGGCCATCCGCGATTCCCTCTCACGTGTGGTGTCCTCCGCCCGCATGCTGCAGGCAGAGAGCGGGGTTATGGGCGTGCGCCGGACTCTGGCCGCACAGGATGCTTCGACCGAACAGCAGACCGATTTCATGATTTTCCTCTTCGTGGTCATTGTTCTGCTCGCCGGCATCGCGGTGATCGCGCTTTCCGCACTGCGCCTGCGCGGACGCACCAACCGGGAGCTATCGGAGAAGAACGAGGAAATCCAGCACATGATCATCGAACTGCAACGCCTCAACGATGACCTCAAGCGCTCGGAGGAAAAATACCGTCTGCTGTTTGAACGTCTGCCCGTCGGCGTGTTCCTCTACGACAGCGAGATGACACTGATCAAGGTCAACGATGCCTTCGCCGACATCATCGGCACGCCGCAAGACAAGCTCGAAGGACTGAACCTCGGCATCCTGCGGGACCGACGGATCATTCCGGCGCTCTCCGCCGCGATCGATGGAAAAGGCGGCGCATACGAGGGGGAATACAAGGTCTCGACAAACAACAACGTGCTGCAGATTTCCATTCGAACCGCCCCGGTGCGCGTGCGCGACCTGCCCACGCCGCATGGCATCGGTTTCGTCCTCGACATCAGCAACTGGAAACGCATCGAGCACGACCTGATCGAGTCGCGCGAAATCGCCGTGCAGGCCGATCGACTGAAAAACGCCTTTCTCACCAATATCTCCCATGAAATCCGCACACCGCTGAATATCATCATGGGGTATTTCGGTCTTCTCCAGCAGGAGATGATCGGGCGCATCGACGACGAGGAAGCGGATTACTTCATGAAAGTCGATGTCGCCGTCCGTCGTCTGCTGCGGACCGTGGACCAGATCCTCTCCCTGTCTATCCTGGAATCAGGCAGCTACGCGATCAACCTCGAACAGTGCGACCTGCACGCGATGGCGGAGGTCCTCATCGAGGAACTGCGTCCACTGGCCGCTGAAAAGGGCCTTGAGGTCCGTTTCACCGCGACCTGCCGTGAAGCGTATGTGAACATCGACCGCTATTCGGTGACCCAGGCGCTGCGCAACCTCCTCGACAACGCGGTCAAGTTCACCGACACCGGCACGATCGACATGGAGCTCGGGAGCGCGGAAGGGCATGTTGCCTTCGTCATCCGCGACACCGGTATCGGCATGGCCCCGGACTTCCTGCGACGGCTCTACGAGGCGTTCTCCCAGGAGGATTTCGGGTACTCCCGTTCGTACGAAGGACTGGGCCTCGGACTGCGCCTGACCAAACGGTATCTCGACGTCAACGCCGGCAGCATACAGGTGGAAAGCGAGAAAGGGAAGGGCACGACGTTCACCGTCACCTTCTCGCTGACGCAGCACTATTCACATACCGCCCCGGTGCCCGAACCGGTCATGGCGGAGGATGAGGCCCCGGGTCCGCGTCGAACGCTGCTGGTGGTCGAGGACGATCACGAAACGCAGAAGTTCCTCCAGCTTATCCTTTCCTCATCTTTCGACCTGCATTTCGCCGACTCCGCCGACGACGCATGGGACACCCTGCACGAAAACGCCGTGGACCTGGTTCTGATGGACATCTCGCTGCGCGGGGATGAGGACGGGCTGCAGCTCACCGGCCGGATCCGCGCCGACGAGCGGCTGCGCGCTCTGCCCGTCATCGCCGTGACCGCCCATGCGTTTGCCGACGACCGCCGGCGCAGTCTTGAGGCAGGTTGTGACGAATATCTGCCGAAACCTTTCCGTGTCAACCAGCTGCGCGAACTCGTCGATCGTTTCCTGAAGTGACGGTTGCTCACATGTGTGGGCGGGATTGTGGAGAATCGGACCGTTTCCTCATGTGATTATTTCCTTACTTTTTCGCATACTGTCCGGAAGAATCGTTTCCCGTCCGGGAACGATCAGTACCCTCTATCCCACTGGAGGTGCGGCATGGAAAAACGGAACATCGATCGCCGGACATTTCTCGAACACGGCGGCAAGGCAGCGGGCTTCGCCGCGGTGGCTGTCGCCGGAGGCCTGTGGCTTCACGAACCCGAACGCCATCCCTTCCGTGTCCGTGACGACAAGCCCATCGTGCGCGACCTGCGCGTGAAGGACATCGAGCAGAAACTCGTTGTCGTGCGAGGCGATGACCCGGCGCAAATGACCGCAGCGGCGATCGAGGCGTTTGGCGGGATGGCGGCTTTCGTCTCGAAAGGCGACTTCGTGGTCGTCAAGCCCAACGTCGGCTGGGACCGCCGTCCCGAGCAGGCCGCAAACACCAATCCCGCCGTGGTGGCGGAGGTCGTGCGCCATTGCGTGCAGGCAGGCGCGGGACGCGTGCTGGTCACCGATGTTACCTGCAACGACGCCACGCGATGTTTCGAACGCAGCGGCATCGCCGCCGCGGCGCGCGACGCCGGCGCAGAAGTGCAGCTCGCACAGGAGGCGCGGTTCCGCGAGGTCAACATCGGCGGCGCCATGCTCGGTCGCCAGCTGATCTACGATGCCTACCTCGAGGCCGACAAGCTCATCAACATCCCTATCGCCAAGCATCACGGTCTGACGCGTGTCACGCTGGGGATGAAAAACCTCTACGGCATTCTTGGCGGCAACCGCAGTCGCCTGCATCAGGACATCCACAACAGCCTCGCCGACCTGGCCGATTTCCTTCGTCCGACACTGGTGATCATCGACGCCTGGCGTGTGCTGCTGCGCAACGGTCCACAGGGCGGAAGTCTGGCCGATGTCGAAGAACGCCACATGCTGCTGGCATCCACAGACCAGGTCGCGATCGACGCGCTGGCGGGAGCGGAATTCTTTGGCCTGACGCCGGAGGACATGCCGTGGGTCGGACTCGCCGAAGCCCGTGGCCTCGGCAGCGCAGATCCCGCGTCGCTGCCGACCGAAGAGTACACCGTCTGATTCCACCCGCTGCCCATGCGGCCGCGGTTGCCCTACCATCCCCACCACAAGGAAGCGGATCGAACGATGGGTCTGTCCGAGAATCGCTACCGACATCTCCGCAACGCACGTCGCGTCTCCCAGGGATTTTTCCTGGCGCTCTTCCTGTTTCTGCTGCTGCGGACGAGCATCGACGCGCTCGACACGCCCGACGCCCTGCCGCGCATTTCCGCGCCGGTGGATTTCTTTCTGGAAATCGATCCGCTTGTGGCCGTGACAACCGTGCTGACCACGCACACGCTGTACCGCGATCTCCTGCTCGCGCTGTTTGTCATCGTCGGCACACTGTTCCTCGGCCGCTTCTTCTGCGGATGGGTGTGTCCGATGGGCACGATCAACCACATGCTCGCCGCATTCAAGTCCAAGCGCATGAAGGGGCGCCGGCGCATGGAGCTGAATGCCTGGCGGCCTTACCAGCGCTGGAAATACGGTATCCTTGCGTTGATGCTCGGGGCGGCGCTGTACGGCTCCGCGCAGATCGGTCTGCTGGACCCGATCGCGCTGCTGACCCGTTCGATGGCGTTGGTGCTTCTGCCGGGATACAATACGCTCACGCATGACGTCTATTCCTGGAGCCTGCACGCGCAGCTCGGTCCTCTCGATGTGCTGCTGACGCCGGTGTCGTGGCTGACGCACAACGTGCTCATCCGCGCCGAGCGGGTTGTTTTCGACCAGACCTTTCTCATCCTGCTCATCTTCGCCGGCATTCTCATCGCCAACCGTTTCATCACGCGCTTCTGGTGCCGCGGCCTTTGTCCGCTCGGCGCGCTGCTCGGCGTCATGTCCAAGACCTCCGTGCTCGGCCTCGAGAAACGTGCCGCGCTGTGCACCGACTGCAATCGGTGCGCGCTGCATTGCCAGGGTGGCGACAATCCCAAACCAGGCGACACCTGGCACCAGGCGGAATGCCATCTCTGCCTGAACTGTGTGGCGAGTTGCAAGGAAGCCGGCATCGACTTCCGCTTCTTTCCGCAGCGGGAGCAGAGCACGCGCGAGGTCAGTCTCTCGCGCCGCGCGGTACTGGCTTCGGCGGGAGCGGGACTGCTGGCCATTCCCGTGCTGCGCGCGGCGGCGGACCCCGAACGGCCGGGCGATCCTACGCTGGTGCGACCGCCCGCTTCGCTGCCGGAGAAGGAGTTTCTCTCGCGATGCATCCGCTGCGGCGAATGCATGAATGTCTGTCCCAACAACGCGCTGCATCCGACACTGATGCAGGCCGGTGTCGAGGGCGTGTGGACGCCAATGCTCATGCCGCGTATCGGCTACTGCGAACCCACATGCGTGCTCTGTTCGCAGGTGTGTCCGACCGGAGCCATCGACGAGATCACCGAGGCCGAGAAGGCATGGGTGCCGCCAGCGGGGAAGGAGAAAACAGAACACCCGCCGCTGCGCATTGGTACCGCATTCTATGACACCGGCCGCTGTTTGCCGTATGCCATGGCAAAGGAATGCATCGTCTGCGAGGAGTGGTGTCCGACCACGCCGAAATCCATCTGGTTCGAGGAAACGGAAATTCAGACCCGTGATGGCGATTATCTATATCTGAAACTGCCGCATGTGGATCCGGCACTCTGCGTCGGTTGTGGCGCCTGCACCTACGCCTGTCCGGTGAAAGGTGCCCCGGCCATTTACATCACCGCCGTCGGGGAGACGCGCAACCCGCGCAACCGCATCCTGCTCGAGGGAGCCACCCGTCGTCCCGCGGAGCTGCGGTGAGGGAGGGAAGGACGCAGCGACGGCTGCGCAAGGAACTCGGGCTGATTGACGTGTTCGCCATCGCGACCGGCACGACGCTCAGCGCCGGATTTTTCCTGCTCCCGGGAATCGCAGCCGCGCAGGCCGGACCGGCGATGGTCCTTTCCTACCTGATCGCCGCGGTGCCTCTGATTCCGGCCATGTTCTGTGTCGTGGAGCTATCCACCGCCATGCCAAGAGCTGGCGGCGCCTACTATTTCCTCGACCGCACGCTCGGTCCGGTGACCGGCATGATCGGCGGTCTCGGCACATGGATCTCCATGGTACTGAAAGTGGCCTTCGCTCTCGTGGGCATGGGCGCCTACCTCTCCCTGTTTTTCCCGCAGCTTTCCATCACCATGGTCGGTGTGCTCGTTGCTGCGGCGATCGCGCTGCTGAACATGGTGGGCACGGGCAAAAGCGGCCGCATCCAGGTGCTGCTTGTGTTCCTCCTGCTGGCTATCCTCGTGTTTTTCATCGGTGACGCCTGGCCGCATATCGAGCCGGTCCGTTTCTCCGGATTTTTCGACGCGGGCAGCACGGCCATTCTCTCGACCGCAGGACTCGTGTACATCAGCTATGCCGGGGTCACGAAAGTTACCAGTCTGTCTGAAGAAGTCCGGGATCCGGAACGCAATCTGCCGCTGGGTGTGTTTCTCGCGCTGGGAACCGCGTTGATCATCTACGCGCTCGGGACGGCGGTGATGGTGGGGGTGGTACCGATGGAGGAACTGGCCGGGGACCTGACGCCTGTGGCGACCACGGCCGAACGCATTCTGGGCCGGCCGGGGGTGATCCTGGTTTCGCTGGCCGCGATGGCCGCCTTCATATCCGTCTCGAACGCGGGTCTGCTCAGTGCCTCGCGTTATCCGCTTGCCATGGCGCGCGACCATCTTCTGCCTCGGCTGTTTTGCCGGCTCGGCCGCAAGGGCACTCCGGTGGTTTCCATTCTTGCCACGCTTGCCGTGACCATCCTCGTGATTCTCCTGCTCGATCCCGCCGGCATCGCCAAGCTGGCGAGTTCCTTCCAGCTGTTGATGTTCGCCTTGCTGTCCCTCGCCGTGATTGTCATGCGCGAGAGCCATCTCGAAGCCTATGATCCGGGGTACCGGGTGCCATGGTATCCATGGACGCCGCTTGTCGGACTGCTGTCGCCGCTGGTGTTGATCGTGACCATGGGATGGCTTTCCATATTATTCACCGTGGGCCTGCTCGCCGTCGGCGCCGGGTGGTACGCCTTCTATGCGCGCGGTCGCATCGCGCGCACCGGCGCGATTTACCATGTGTTCGAGCGTCTCGGCCGTATGCGGTACAAGGGACTGGATCAGGAGCTGCGCGGCATTTTGAAGGAAAAGGGCCTTCGGGAGAAGGATCCCTTCGACGAGATCGTCGCTCGCGCAATGGTGATCGATTTCCGGGAGCCGGTAGAATTCGACGAGGTTGTCGAACGGGTTTCGGGCTGGTTGGCGCAGATCGTTCCGCACACACAGAAGGAGATCGCCCGGCAGTTCCTGGAAGGGACACGCATCGGTGCGACGCCCGTCACACACGGGGTCGCGCTTCCGCATCTGCGCGTCGCCGGATTGCAGAATGTGGAGATGATACTGGTCCGCGCGCGGCAGGGCATTCACATCTCGTTCAACAATCCGCTGAGCGGCCATGACGAAGAGGAACATGTCCCGGCAGTGTTTTTCCTTGTCAGTCCCGAACACGATCCCGGCCAGCATCTGCGCATCCTCGCACAGATCGCCGGCCGCGTCGACGATGAGTCCTTCGTGACCGCGTGGGACGCCGCGCGCAACGACCAGGAGCTCAAGGAGGCGCTGCTGCATGACGAGCGTTCGGTGGCGCTGCATGTCCGCACGAACGATCCCACTTCCATCATGATCGGCCGCTCGCTGCGCGAGATCGGCCTGCCCGCCGGCTGCCTGGTCACCTGGCTGCGCCGGGGCGAAGAAGTGATTGTCCCGCACGGCAGCACGGTCGTGGAGGAAGACGACCGCCTGACGGTCATCGGTGACCCCGGCTCGATCAAGCAGGTGCGGGCGCTCTTCCTTCCCGCGCGCGGCAGACGACGCGGGCGCAGGCCACCGTCCGGAGCAAGCCTGCTGGCCATTCCGCTGCTCGCCGTGGCGTTGGCCCTCGGCGCCTGTAACGACGATGGCGCATCCGCGCCTCCGCCCGACCCGCTGGCGCAGGCCCGTTCGCAATGGGAGGCGATGGGCTTTGACAGCTACGAAATCACGCAGCGGCGCAACTGCTTTTGCGTGCTGGGCGGACAGGATGTGCGTCTGCTTGTGCTCCGTGACAGTCTCGTCCGTGGCGTGAATCTCGCCGACAGCAGCGCGCTCGCTCCGGAGCAGCTGCAGTGGTATTACACCATCGACGGACTGTTTGACTTTATTGCCGGTTTCGATCCCGTCGCCGCCGCCCATTACGAAATTCGTTTCGACAGTACGTTCGCGTATCCCGCTCATTTCTGGATCGACCCCAGCGAGCAGATCGCCGACGAGGAAATCGGTTACGATTGCTTCGACCTGCACCCGTTGCGCTGACGAGGCGACTCCCCGGGGCCGGGATGGAGTCTGCCAGCACTATACAGGAGATCACATTGTCTGAAAACCTGAATCCCGAGGGGCAAGGACATTACACGGGATTCGTCGCCGACTGGTACGACGATTTCCTCGCCGGGGAGGGGGAGGACATCCGGCTGTATGTCTCGCTGCTCACGCGCTACGAGTACGTTCGCGACGGCGGTCTAATCGAAACGATTCTCGACGAGCTGCGGTTGAGGGAATACAGCCGCGGCGAGGCCGAACTGCTGCTCGAACATGCCGGTTTTGTCGTGGAGTCCGTTGAACAGCGTCGCGTCATGTCCACACATGCCGTCTCCGTGCTCTTCGTGTGCCGTTGGCCTTGACCGTTCCCCGTCACGCGGGCATTCCATCATTCTCATCAGGAGGAAGTCTCTCATGACTGAATTATGGTCCTATCTCGAACAATCGGTGCAGCTATACGCGCTCAACATCGTCATCGCCATTGTCATTCTCATCATCGGACGCTGGATCGCCAAGGCCGTAGTAGGTATGCTCGGTCGCGTCATGAACAAACGCGCCGTCGACCAGACCCTGAACCGTTTTGTCTCCAATATGCTTTTCGCCTTCCTGATGGCCGTGGTCATCATCGCCGCCATCGGGCAGCTCGGTGTGCAGACCACGTCGCTTGTTGCCATCGTGGGCGCCGCGGGACTCGCCATCGGCCTGGCCCTGCAGGGTTCGCTCTCCAATTTCGCCGCGGGGGTGATGATCATCATTTTCCGTCCGTTCCGAGCGGGCGACTACGTCGAGGCGGGCGGGGTCTCCGGGTCAGTCCTGGAGGTAGCGATCTTCAATACCACGCTGAAGACGCCCGACAACAAACGCGTCATCGTTCCGAACGCGCAGATTACGGGCAGCAGCATCACGAACTACTCCGCCGAGGACAAACGACGTGTCGACATGGTTTTCGGCATCGGTTATGGGGATGATATCCGCAAGGCAAAGGAAGCGATCGAGGCGGTGCTCGCCGAGGACGAGCGCATTCTCAAGGACCCCGCACCCACCATCGGCGTCATCGAACTCGGAGCGAGCAGCGTCAACCTCGCCGTGCGTCCCTGGGTCGCCACCGCGGACTACTGGGATGTCTACTTCGCCCTCAACGAGCGCATGAAGCTGCGCTTCGACGCGGATGGCCTCACCATCCCCTTCCCGCAGCGCGATCTGCACATGTACCAGCATTGACGGCATGCGTCCGAAGGCACGGGACGCAGGATGCAGGACGCAGCAGGGACCCCCGCGCAACAGCGCGGGCGCTTGGCATCGAGGTTTCCACCGCCCGCGCTGGTGCGCGGGGGTCCCCTCTCGGGAGTACGCCACGGAGTCTTTCTGCCTACTGCCTTCTTCATGCAACCCTGCGCGAAACCCGCCGTACACCCGCCCAGCATTCGTTAACCGGAGTTACCATGAACGAGAAGAAATATTCCATGACCTCGCAGGCAGTAATCGGTATTGTTGTGCTGCTGCTGGGCGTGATTCTGACCCTGGGCAATTTCGACATCATCGAGGCGTCGTCCGTGCTGCGCTTCTGGCCCGCGCTGCTGGTGCTCTTCGGCATGCTCAAGGCCCTGCAGCCTGGACCGGGAGGGGGAAGGCTGTTCGGCGCCGGTGTTACCGTCGTCGGCATCTTCATGCTGCTCGGGCGTCTCGATATCATCTGGTTCGATTTGTGGGACCTGTGGCCGCTGGTGCTGATCGCTGTCGGCGCTTCGCTGGTGCTGAAGACCGGCCGGCGCAGTGCGGAGAAACGCGGCGAATCGACCGAGCAGTACCTTACCGGATCGGCGGTGCTCGGCGGCATCGAACAGCGCAACAGCAGTCTGGATTTCCGCGGAGGTTCGGCCAGGCCATTCTCGGCGGGGTCGAAGTAAAGAACTGACGCACCCCTGACTTCCACGTACGTCCTGACTTCCACGATAGCATCGGCGCGGTGAACCATCATCGCGCCGATGCTGTTGTAGTCTATATCCCACTGTTTGTGCCGGCCTTGAATCCCCAGAGGGAATTCTGTAGATTTTTCATCTGCATTCGTCACAGACCTATTCACCATAACCGCACCACAAAGGAGGAGCTTATGGCTTTTCAACTTCCGGAACTGCCGTTTCCCAAAGATTCCCTCAAACCCTTTCTCAGCGAGGAAACCTTCGACTACCATTACGGGAAGCATCACGCCGCGTATGTGAACAACGCCAACAACATGGTCAAGGACAGCCCGCTTGACGACATGCCGCTCGAGGAAGTAATCCGCAAGGCCGCCGCCGATGGCACGACGGGACTATTCAACAACAGCGCGCAGATCTGGAACCACACATTTTTCTGGAACTGCATGTCGCCGGATGGCGGCGGAGCCCCTTCGGGCAAGATCGGCGAGCTGATCAACCGTGACTTCGGCGGAATTGACGCTCTCAAGGAGCAGTTCACCAAGGCCGCTATCACGCTGTTCGGCTCCGGCTGGGCCTGGCTCGCCCTCAACGCCGAAGGCAAGCTCGAGCTGCTGCAGCTGTCCAACGCCGACACGCCCATGATCCACAACAAGACCGCGCTGCTCACTCTCGACGTGTGGGAGCATGCCTACTACATTGACTATCGCAACGCCCGTCCGAAATTCGTCGAGGGCTTCTGGGACGTCGTGAACTGGAATCACGCCAACAGCCTTCTCTAAGCGCCTCGGCCGCCTTCGGCGGCCTCGGCGCGCAGTAAGCTATAGGCAGTAGGCTGTACGCCGCGGAGTTCATCGCAGCTTTTCAAACGAACCTGGGATCTGATTCCCACCGATGCAGATACCTGCACGGAAGGAATCAGATCCCAGGTTTGCGTTATCGGGTGCTTCGAATTTCGCGGCGTACTGCTTACAGCCTAAAGCCTACTGCGCGCCGAACCGCCGAAGGCGGTGAGGCGCCAGGAGGCACCGGCACCGATGAAAAGGTCGGGACGGTAGATGGACGAATATGCGGGGGAGGGGGAGGAGGACTGCGGATCGCCGATGCCGAATCCGGCCCAGGCGTCGAGCACGAAACGGTCGGAGACGTTGTAGACAAGACCGGCGTCGGCGAAATGCAGCACGGGCGCATGATAGCTGCTTTGCAGCCCGTACTCCGCGAACAGGCTCATGGCACCGTCGAGGTCTATCGTAAGCATGGTGGATGCGTACGCGACGGGGACCGCCGTCCATCCGTCCCAGGACAGTCCCGCGCAGTAGCCGAGATGCAGGTCCGACGCAAGGGTATGGGAGAAACCCAGCGCAATGTCGGGTGCGGGCTGCGCGATGTCGTAGATCGAGGAGGAAAGTCCGGGCAGCGCCAGCGAAACGATGAGCGCGGACTGCGGCAGCGGTCCGTCTTCCGATGTCAGCCGGGTTTTCAGCCCGATATTCAGGACGTCGATGCCCGAATTTCTGTTCTCTTCCATCGGCGTTCCGGCGTTCTCTCCATGGAAATACACCGGGTCGAGCCGCCACTGAAAACGTTTGTACTGCGAGGCAAGCCGCACCTCCAGGTGGTCGGTCACGCCCAGGCGCAACATGAACGCCGGCAGCTGCCAGACCGTGTGACGATAGACCTCGCCACCTGCGAGCGAACCGTCCGCGCGCTTCGGAGTGAATGATGCCCGCTCCAACAGCACCCCCGCCTCGAAATGCAGGAAGCCCGGCGCGGCCAGGTCCGTACCCCAGGTCTGGCCGGGACGCTCCGGGATGAAGATGTCCTGCTGCGCATGGAGCGCTGCTTGTTGAGCGAATACCAGCAGGCATACTGCCAACAGGCCGGTGCGGGCCGGAATGACAAATGACAGGATGACAAATGACAGATATCTGGTGATCCGGGACGGAAGGAAAGACGTGGGCATGGGGTCTCCGTTTCGATACAATCCTTTCAATATAGCGCATTCTACGGATTGAGTGGAAAACGCCAGGAGATTCCCGTACCGACGAACCATCCCCTGCCAGAGATGCGATCCTGCCCGTCATGCGGGTTCAGCTCGACGCCCACGGAAGCGTCCCACTGCAGGTCTGGCGCCAGCAGCCAGGTCAGGCCCCCGTCCGCGCGATGCCGGAAGCGTTCGTCGCCGGTATCCCGGCTGCCATACAGCTCGACAAAGACGCCGACGGATTCCGACAGTCCCGTTGCGACCACGGCGGTGTAATGCAGGCCGCTGCGCGACTCCTCGAGATCGTGTTCCAACGCGAGATTGCAGCCGAGAGAGAACAGGTCGCCGACATCTCCGGCGATCGCAAGACGCAGTTCCGCGGCGGGGTTGTTCGCGGGGAAATCGCCCGTCACCGTCGACGGCAGCGCGGCCATGGCAATCAGGGCGATGGAGGGGAGGGTGCCACGGGTGAACTGGTATTTCATGCCGATGGAAAGCGGCTCCGTCCCACGTTCGGTGATGCTCTTGCGCGTGCCGGGTGGAACGACCGCGGATATGTCCGCAGCCTCTGATTCCTCCAGCACCCAGGCCGTTGCGAGTCGCAATTCGAGTCTCTCGGTGAGACCATAGCGCAGCAGCAGACCCGGGAGGGTCCACACGCGCCCGCCCGCGACGCCGTCGGCGTCCTCTCCGGCCTGTTCCATCACCGCCCCTGTCTCGACCTGCAGCCAGCCCGCCGGTACTGTCTCCGCCGCCTCCGTCTGGTCCGGACGGTCGGTGGAAAGCGGTTTGGCCGCAATCATTTGCGTTTCCGTCGACCCCTGAAGGCCCTGTGCCTGTGCGAGCCCGGTGAGAATCACGAGCACGAGCACGAGCACGAGCACGTGTCGCAGCCCGAATGCTTTTCGAGGCTGCCAAACACGTTGCGAGAATTTGGTTTCCTGCATCGAACCATGAGCCCAGGGAAAAGCGACGAAACCCGCGCCAGCAGGCACGTGCACGTGCACATGCTCGTGCACGAAATGGTGCTCATACTTTTTCATGTGCGCGTTCACGTTCTCGTTCACGATGGCCATCCTCTTTCCAGTTTCCAATAATAAACGCGGATTCATCCGAAATTCCAACTCCCTTCGGCACGCGGTCGTACCTTGTATTTTCAGCCGTCCCGTGCTACATTTCTTTTTGCTCACGATATGGCATTTCCTTCCATGCACGAGTACATCGGCGCTGTTCACATCCACTCGCGATACTCCGACGGAACGGGGGAAATTGCCGATATCGTGCGCGCCGCCTCGGATGTGGGACTGGACTTCATCATGCTCAGCGACCACAATACGCTCCGGCCGAAAAAGGACGGACACGAAGGCTGGCGCGAACACGTGATGGTGCTCATCGGCTACGAAATCAACGACCGGCGCGACCGCAACCACTATCTCGCCTTCGGTCTCGACCGCACGGTGGGTGTGCGTATCACCGCGCAGGAGTATGTGCGACGTGTGCGCGAACGCGGGGGTGTCGGTTTTATTGCCCATCCGGACGAATGCCGCAACAGCATGCCCGAGCATCCGCCGTATCCGTGGGACGCCTGGGACAGCGAGGATTTTGACGGCATCGAGATCTGGAACCACATGAGCGAGTGGACTGAAGGACTGACCGACGAGAACAAGTTCCAGCGCTTCATCCATCCGCTCAAGTCCATCACCGCGCCGCCCGAGGTCACGCTCCGGCGCTGGGACGGGATTGCCCGCCGCCGCCGCGTCACCGCCATCGGCGGCACTGACGCACACGCGCATAAAGCCGACATCATGGGCTTTTTCGACGTGGAGGTCTTTCCGTACAAGGTGATGTTCAAGTGCGTGCATACGCATGTGCTGCTCGACGAGCCGCTGCGGCACGACGACGATTCTGCCTTCGAGGAAGACAAGTGGCGGGTGTACGAGGCCCTGCGCGCCGGCCGCTGTTTCATCGCGAATGCCTATCAGGGCGACGCCCGCGGCTTCGCCTTCTACGCCACCTCCGCCCACGAAACCCTGCAGATGGGCGACTTCGCGGTATTCCCCGGTGAAGGACAAATCGCACTGCATGTCCAGCTCCCGCGCGAGGCGCGGCTGCGCTTCGTCTGCAACGGCGAGGAGGTCAAGGAACTGACCACGCAGGAACACACCTTCAGCGTGCCGCATGCCGGCGCCTGGCGTGTCGAGGCATGGATCGATGACAAAGGCTGGATTTTCTCCAACCACATCCGCCTCGGCCACGCCGACGGCAGCTGCTGAGCGGGAGGGGAGATCCTGCATCGCTCTGATTCCACAACGCCGGCCACCGGCCGGCGTCCACCGCATTTCATCCATTCCGGTATCGGCCGGACAGACAACGCAATAAACGCGTCCCCACAATGAACCGCGCACCCAATACCCGTATCGCTCCCGAAGAAGAAATCGACAAGCCGCGTTCCAACTGCGGCGTCGTCGGTGTGTACGGCGCCCCCGACGCTTCCACGCTCACGTATTACGGACTCCATTCCCTGCAGCACCGCGGCCAGGAGGCCTCGGGCATCGCCTCCTGTCGGGGCGAGGACAGTCCGGATTCCCGCCTGCGTATCTACAAGGGTCCGGGCCTCGTGACCGAGGTCTTCTCCAACCAGCAGATTCTCACCGACGTGCTGCCGGGCGACATCGCCATTGGACACAACCGGTACTCGACCACCGGATCCGATAATCTGGAAAACATCCAGCCCTTCATGGTTAATTATCGCGACGGACAGCTGGCCGTCGCGCACAACGGCAACCTGACCAATACCCGAAGTCTCCGCCGTCGTCTGCAGGAAGAAGGCACCATCTTCCAGACCTCCACTGATACCGAGGTCATCCTGCACTTGACCGCGCGCAGCCAGGCCGCCACGCCCGAAGACCGCATCATGGATGCACTCAACACCGTGCGCGGCGCCTATTCGCTGGTGATGCTGCACGGCTCGACGCTGATCGCCGCGCGTGACCCGCACGGCTTCCGACCGCTCTGCCTCGGCCGTCTCGGCGACGCATGGGTCGTTGCCTCGGAAACCTGCGCGCTCGATATCATGCAGGCAGAGTACGTGCGCGATGTCGAGCCGGGTGAGGTGCTGTTCTTCGACAAGCGCATGGGAGCAAGCGGGGAGCCGATGCGCCGCCGGCTCACCAACACACCGGAGAAATTCCACCACTGCATTTTCGAATACATTTACTTCTCGCGTCCCGACTCCAAGATTTTTGGGGAGAACGTCGACAAAATCCGCCGCCGTCTCGGCAAGGCCCTCGCCGAGGAGAGTCCGGTGCCTGCCGAAGAAGGAGAGACCGTGTTTGTCATGGCCGTGCCCGACAGCTCCAACACGGCCGCCGTGGGCTTCGTGCGACGCGCGTCGAAGGACGGCGGCGACACGCGCCTGGAAATCGGCCTCATCCGCAACCACTACATCGGCCGCACCTTCATCCAGCCCGGACAGGAGAAGCGCGAGGTGAAGGTGCGCATGAAGTTCAATACCGTCAAGGGCGTGATCGAAGGACGCAAGGTCGTCATCATCGACGACAGCATCGTGCGCGGCACCACCAGCCGGCTGCTGATCAATCTCATCCGCGAGGCCAATCCGAAAGAACTGCATGTGCGCATCAGTTCGCCACCGATCATGAGCCATTGTCCCTACGGAATGGATTTCCCCAACCGTGAGGAACTCATCGCCCAACAATGCGGCGGCGACATTGAAAGGATACGCGAGGAAATCGGCGCCGACACGCTGGGCTACCTGTCCATCGACAAGATGCTCGGCACTGTCAGCCACGAAGACCGACTAGGGTACTGCACTGGTTGCTTTACCGGCGAGTATCCCGTGCCGCCGGAGGAAAACATGCGCAAGGAGGACCTCGAGGCCTGATGCACTGCCGCTTCTCCATACGATGCGTGGCGGGGATGCTGCTGCTGCTCGCCCTCCTCGCCGGACAATCGCACGCGCAGGATGGCCTGCGCGTGTTTGTCAAGGTGCGCCCCGAACTCCGCGCCGTCACCGGCGCGCAGGGACAACGCTTCCCTGCGGGGGATATACAGGATATAATGGTCCGGTATTCCGTTGCCGCGCCTGTGGCGCTGCTCGATGCGCGCGGCGCCGCCTTCGCCAAGACGTCCGGAGAGGAGCACCCGCTGGAGAACGTCTACCTGCTGGTGCCCGCGCGTCCGCAGGACGCCACGGCGATGGCCACCGAACTCGCCGCACTGCCGGGCGTCGTGTA
>JAGTUZ010000209.1 GCA_018224415.1 Bacteroidota bacterium
ATCAAAGTGCTGAAGGAAGCGGACGAACGCGACTCTGCGTACTGGGAGGCGAACGCAAAAATTCCCAGCACCGACGAAGAGCAGCGCGCCTATGAACGTGCCGATTCCGTCAAGGCCGCGATGGACTCGACCAAATACGATGTGGGGCTTATGGACCTTCTTGTCGGCGGTACGACGGGATCGGACCATGTGAACGTCAGCTTCCCCGGCCTCTTGGGACTATATCATTTCAACCGCGTCGAGGGCCATGCGCTGGAGGGCAGCGCCTCCTTCCGCATGCCTGATATCCCGCTGCGCACGCTCTCCGCCATGGCGGGATACGGTTTTAACGACAAGCGGATGAAATGGTCGGTCGCGGGCGGCGTGCAGATCTTCGACACGCCCCGCCTGCAGCTCACCGCCGAGCGGTATGCGACGCTGGGCTTCTTCGACCAGGGCAACCGCCTTCTCGGCACCGCCGGCACGACACTGACGACTCTGCTGCTCAAGTACGACCTGTATGATTATTTCTACCAGGACGGCTGGAGCGCGGGCACATCATACGACCTGCTGATGCTGTTTCCCGTTTCGATGAGTGTGAGCCGGAACCACTACCTCAACGCGGTGAACACAACCAACGAGAGTATTTTCCGACGTGACTGGATCTTCCGTGAAAACCCCGCGATCAACGAAGGTTCCATTCTCTCCGTGTACGGTGAGGTCACGGTGGACGCGCGGGATTTCATTGACAACGCCGGTGTTATCCGCCGATTCGGAACGCGCAATCACGTGCCCACCGTCGGCATCGGCTGGCATCAGGCTGATATCGAGGGAACGCAGTGGGAATATTTGAGCTGGACGGCCCGGCTGAACGGGAGCTTCGAATTTGGCATCGCGGGCGCGTTCGCCTACCGTCTGGTTGCCACTGGCACCGGCGGTCCACTCGCCACACAGTCGCTGTACAGCCTGCCGGGAAGCATCGAATACTTCGCCGACAGCCGTCGCTTTCGCACGCTCGGTTTCCGTGAATTCGGCGGCGACCGACGCGTCACCGCGATGTTCACCTACAACCTGCGCGACTGGCTGTTCCGTGCCTCCGGTCTCCCCCTGCTCGCCGGCAGCGGCCTCGGAGTCGAGCTGTTCGCTTCCAGCGGCTGGGCCACCATGACCGACGCCACCCGCTCCCTGCAGCGCGTGCACGTCTCCGAGGCCAAGCTGCCCTTCTGGGAGGTCGGTTTCGGCATCGACAACATCCTCACACTGTTCCGCATCGATTTCGCATGGCGGCTGAATCACTTCCGGCCGGGGAGGAATTTTTTCTTCGGGCTGAATGCAGGGGTGCTGCTCTAGGTGAGGGAGGAGTAAGGGAGGGGAGGTTGCGGAGGGCACAGTGAAGACATTTACCGCGGAGGCGCGCAGTGGCGCACAGAGGGATTCTTCGATGGTCCCTTCTCGGATGGCCGTCGGATACCGGGCACCATCGGAAGAGACAATCAAAAAAATCCTCTGCGCGCCACTGCGCGACTCTGTGGTAAAATCTTCTTTGTGTCCTCCGCAACCTCCCTCCCTTACTCCTCCTCCCTAACTCCTCCCCCTCCTTATTTTTTCAGCCCCTTGTATCTCCCCGACCAGAAATTCCCCCGTACCCGCAGCAGTCCCTTGATGTCATCGATGGCAGTCTTGACGATCTTGACACGGGTGTCGAGATCCTCGATCCATTTGACGGGGACGTCGTAGATGCGGTAGCCGCTTTTCTCGCCGATGATCAGCAGCTCGGAGTCGAAGAACCAGACATTATCCTCCACATGCGGGATGAGCACATCCACCACCCGGCGGGTGACGGCCTTGAAGCCGCATTGCGCGTCGGAGAATCGGGTGAAGAACATGGCCTTCACCATCAGGTTATAGCTGCGTGAGATGAATTCCCGCTTGACACTGCGTTCGGTGTTCGCGCCTTTCATCAGCCGCGAGCCCGTGCCGATGTCGTAGTCCTCATGCGCAAGAGCGTGCACCATCGGCGGAAAGGAATCGAGATTGGTCGAGAGGTCGACGTCCATGTAACTGACGATGTCCGCATCCGATTCCGTCCAGGATTTCTTCAGCGCCCGGCCGCGTCCTTTCTGCTCGAGGCGCAGGTAGCGCACGCGGTCATACCGCGCCGCGAGTTCGCGCGAGACTTCCGGCGTGCGGTCAATCGATGCGTTGTCGGCGATTTCGATCATCCAGTCATACTCGGCCATCTGCTCGCTGAGGAAGGCATGCAGTGTCGGAATGCTGACCGGCAGCGCTTTTTCTTCGTTGTAGACAGGGATGGTCACGAGCAGTTTCATGGCGGTCCGTGGGGAATTGGGACAGGCTGGTCATCAAAAGTAGGCAGGGGGGGAAGGATTTCCAAGTTTGAGGGTCGACGGCGTTGTAGGCGGGGGAGGAGTAAGGGAGGGAGGTTGCGGAGGGCACAGAGAAGATTTTACCGCGGAGGCGCGCAGAGGCGCGCAGAGGGCATTTTTTGAGGTCGTTACCTGTCAGGTCATCGCAAACCGTTCGGCATCCCGGACGCATCGCTATGCTACCCGGCGGGTTTTCTCGTTGGTGGGGATTATCTTTCGCATGACGGCAAAGATTGCCTGGAGGCGACTGGCAAAACAATCCTCTGTGCGCCTCTGCGTGACTCTGTGGTAAAATCTTCTCTGTGTCCTCTGCAGCCTCCCTCCCTTACTACTCCGGAGACTTATACAAATGTACGTCATCGCTGATCTCATGGTCGTTCCCCTCGGAGTCGGAATTTCCGTCTCCCCGTATGTCGCCGCCTGCGAGAAAATCCTCACCGAGGCCGGACTCAAAACCCACCTCCATGCCTACGGCACGAACATCGAGGGAGAGTGGGATGTCGTGTTCGCCGCGGTGAAACGCTGCCACGAGGTCCTGCATGAAATGGGCGCGCCGCGCGTGTCTTCCAGCCTCAAGGTGGGGACACGCACCGACCGCATGCAGACGATGGACGACAAGATCCGCAGCGTGACGGACAAGCTCTGATCGGGATCAGGAGTTCGTCTTCGTTTCACTCTTCGGCGTGTTGATCATGCGAACGTAATTCTCCTTCAGGTGTCGGGCATTGAAGTTGAACAGCAGACCATGTGTCTTCTCGCTGAGCCGCATGTACGTCAGCAGCTGCGCCTTGTGCACTTCATGGATGGCATCCACGGCCTTGAGTTCCACCACCACGCGATCCTCGACCAGCATGTCGATGCGGTATGCCGCATCCAGGCCGATATCCTTGTACCGCAGGGGCAGCGTCTTTTCCGTCTCCACCCGAAGTCCATTCGCGCGCAGCTCATACGCGAGACAGGTCCGATACGTCGACTCCAGCAGCCCCGGCCCCAATTCCGAATGCACCGTGTATGCGCATCCGATGATCTTGTACGTCAAATCGTTGATCTGCATCTCTGGCTCCCTGTGAGATGTTGAACAAAAAATGAACCCTCCGCGCCCTCCTCCGCCCTCCTCTCCGCGCCCTTCCCCAACATATCCTCCGCGCGCCTCTGCGCGCCTCCGCGGTAAAATCTTCTCCGCGCCCTCCTTATCCTCCCTCCCTTACTCCTCCCTCTACTCCTCCCTCTACTCCTCCCTCTACTCCTCCCTCTACTCCTCCCTCTACTCCTCCCTCTACTCCTCCCTCTACTCCTCCGTTACCACGGATTCCAGTGCTTCGAAGTACTTCCGGATCAGCACCTCGTAATCCCGTGCATACCCCTCGTTGACTGCCTTCTGCAGGTCGGAACGGAGGCCGTCGCGGGGGTCGAGGAGATTCGGATCGATCTGTCCGGGACTCCGCCGGGCCACGTCCTCGCCCGTGCGTGAGCGGCGGCGCTTCTCCCAGTCGCGTTCGCGCATGGAACGCGAGGCGTCGAGCAAACGCGAGAGAATGCGCTCCTGCTTCTGCAGGGTGTTGGGATTGACGTTTTCCTGCTGCATGTCGCGCACGACTTCCTGCATTTCCTCGGCGATGCGATCGAGATCGCCGAGCAGGCGCTTCCCCTCGTCGCTGCGCTTGGCTTCCTCGTTGAGTTCCTGCAGTGTCTTCTGCACGGCCTTCTGCTGCTGCATCATTCGCTGCATCTGCTGACGCTCCTGCTGTGATGAGCCGCCCTGCGAGGGCGAAGGCATGCTCTGGTTGATGTCCATCTGCTGCTGCGCCATCTGGCGGAGTTGCTGCATGAGCGATCCGCCCTGCGAACTTCCGCTCTGGGAGGACTTCTGCATGCTGTCGGAAATCCGTTTCGCCGCCTCGTTGAGTTCGGACATGGCACCACCCTGCTGCTCGCCGCCGGCGCGCTGGTCGCGGTTCTGCATGCTCTCCATCGCCTCCTTCATCTGCTGCATCGCCTTGCCGAGATGCTTGGCCATTTGCTGGTCGACGACGAAGGTTTTTTTCGCCAGCTCCATCATCTGGCTGGCGGTCTGATTGAGCTGCTCCATGAGTTGCTGCTGCTCGCGCATGGCCTCGCGGTACTGCGGAGAATTCTGCGGCAGCTTCTGCACGGCGTTCTTGAGATCCTCCTGCCGCTTCGACATCTCGAGCACTTCCTTGAGCGCCTTCTGGAACGCGCGCTGCACCATCTGCTGCATGTTCTCGTTGAGCTTCTTCTTCACCTCCTCCATCTTCTTCTGCATCTTGCGCATCTGCTCGGCGGTTTTCTTCTGCTGCTTGGAGGCGCCCTGGCAGTTGCCGCCCTGGCACATGGAGGCGGAGTTGTTCATCTGTTGTTCCATCTGCGAGCGGTTCATTTCCGACATGGCCTCGCGCATTTCGTCGAGTGGCATTTCCTTCGGGAACTGCTCCATCATCTCCTGCAGCTCCTTCATCTCGCGCTGCATGGCCTCGGCCTGCTTCTGCATCTCCCGCTGCTCCTGCGCGAGCTGGTCGAGCTGCTTCTGGTTGTTCGGGTCCGCGTTCTCCGTGCGCTGTGCGAGATCCTCCTGCTGCTTCGCCATTTCCTCGGCGCGCTTCGCCAGCTCGTCCACCTTCTGCTCGATCTGGATGCGCTTGAGCAGGTCGATAGTGCGCTCGAGGCTGTTGCGGAACTGCTCCTCGTTGAACTCGAAATTTTCCATCGCCTTCTTCATCTGCTCGGGACTCATCTGCTGCATCATCTCGTTCATCTTCTTCTGCATCTCGCGCAGCTCGGGCGCGTCGACTTCCTTCATCAGCTCCTGCAGCTCTTCGTATTTCTTCAGCGTCTCCTCGGAAACCATGTTCTGCTTTTCCATGTCGCGCTTGAGTTCGGCCATCTGCTCGTTGACCTTCTGCACGTCCTTGACCATCTGCTCCTGGCGCTTCATCAGCTCCTCGAGCTTCTTCTGTTGCTGCCAGTCCATCTTTTCGGCGTTCTGCTGCTTCATCTCCTGCCGCAGCTTGTTGAGCTCCTTCTGCACGTCCTCCGCCGCCTCGAGCGTTTTCTCGAGGTCGTCAACGGCCTTCTCCTGCTCGGCGTCGGCGCGGGCAAACACCTCCTCGAGCGACGGCAGGCGCAGCGAATACACCTGGCTGCGGCCGACCTTCGGACCGTTGACATTGTCGTTGTCATACACCTCGACGTAGTAATTCACCACATCCTCGGGCACAAGATTCAACGACGTGAGATTCCAGATGAAGGGCACTTCCATCTGCGTGGCGCGCGCGGAGGACAGGGGAATGACAATCGACGTGTACTCCTCCTGCGGTTTCTCGTAGCGCGAGGCGACGAGGCGGTATTTGAGCACGAGCTTCGAGAAACCGTAGTCGTCGCCGATGCCCATGAGCATGGCAAGACGCATGTTCTCGTCGAGATTCGTGTTCCGCCCCGGCTCGAGCACGTCCACCGTCGGCGCCATGTCGGGCACGACCTTCAGCGCGTACTCGATGGGATTGGCGCCGGTGATGCCTCCCGCGTCGCGCAGAGCGACGTGATACGAACCGTCGCGCCGCAACGAGAATGTCGCGCGGGCACGCGTGCCGTCAAGCGTGGCGGCGACTTCCTGGCTGTCGGCGAAGACCAACGTGGCGTTCGAGACTTCCTTGTTGAGCGTCATTTCGATGGAAACGCGTGTGCCGGCGAGCGCCGTCACGTCGCCCACGTTGTCGTCGAGGTAGCGCGGCGGCAGTTTGGTA
>JAGTUZ010000210.1 GCA_018224415.1 Bacteroidota bacterium
CCGCATCGACGCGCAGAGCGCGCAGGGGAAGGTCCTCGGCGGCATAGCCACTGCGGCCGCCGGTATCGGTGTGCCGGTCGTGGCTTTTTGTGGCGCGCTGGAAGGGGAACCCGACCTGCTTGCATCGCAACTTGGTGTGGAAGCAGTGCTGCCGATCGCGGAAGCAGGCATGCCGACTTCCGAGTCCATGCGTGACGCGGAGCACCTGCTGCGCAGTGCCGTCGACCGCGCCTGGCAGCGCATTGCGACCGCGACTGGCACCGGATTTCGGCCGCGCGGTGATTTTTCGTAGTTTTATTGAAGCATTCCAACAACACTTACAGGGCAGAACATGGCTGAAATCACATTCGGAACCGACGGCTGGCGCGCGCTGATCGCGGAAGGCTACACCTTCGACAACGTCCGCAAGGTCGCTCTCGCCTTTGCGCGATATTATCGCAGACACCCGCTCGTTGCAAACGGCGTGGTGGTGGGTGGGGACGCTCGCTTCGGTTCACAGGATTTCGCAGCAGCAGCCGCGCAGGTCATCGCCAGCCAGGGGATCAAGGTGTGGCTCGCGGAGAACGTCGTTTCCATTCCCATGGTTTCCCTCGGCATCATCCGCAGGAAAGCCGCCGCCGGCGTGATGATCACTGCCAGTCACAATCCGCCGCAATGGAATGGCTTCAAGATCAAGGCGCAGTTTGGTGGCTCGGCCCTGATGAAGGATATCGTCAAGATCGAGAAGATGGTGCAGGACATCGTCGCGAAGAATACGGCGGTGAAATTGCGTCCCATGGATGACCTGAAGAAAGAGAAACTGGTTGTGCCCATCGATCTGCACACGCTGTTCCTCACAGACATCCGAAAAAAAATCGATCTCGATCTGATTACGAAATCGAAGATGAAAATCGCCTACGACGTCATGTACGGCGCGTCCTACGGTGTGATGGGAAAACTGCTGCCATCCGTGCGCACGCTGCATGACGAGCACAATCCTGGCTTCAAGGGCATCGCCCCAGAACCACTGGCGAAGAACCTCACGGAGTTCATCGAACTCGTGCGGAAGGAAAAGTTCGATATCGGCCTCGTCACCGACGGCGACGTCGACCGCTTTGCCTGCATTGACGAACACGGGAATTTTGTCAGTACCCAGCTGCTCATCCCCATTCTGCTGAAGTACCTGTACAAGGACCTCGGCAAGAAGGGAGCCGTCGTGAAAACCGTTTCGGTGTCCGACCTTGTCACACGGATGTGCGAGAAGTACGGCCTGAAGCTGTACGAACGTCCGGTCGGTTTCAAGTATGTGACCGAACTGATGCTCGAGGAACGCGTGCTGATTGGCGGCGAGGAAAGCGGTGGCGTCGGCACGTCGCTGCACATTCCCGAGCGCGACGGCATCTTTAATAATCTGCTGCTCTGCGAGGCGCTCGCGAAAAAGAAGATGACGCTCGGCCAGGCCGTAGAGGAAATCTTCGCCGAATTCGGGCGCGTGTATTACGACCGCATCGATTACCGCACGACCGAAAAAAACAAGAAAGCGATTCTCGCGGCCTGCGAGAAGGGTATAGACACCCTTGGCGGTCTTGCGGTGCGCAGCGTCGAAACCATCGACGGTTTCAAATTCCGCGTCGACGGCGGCTGGCTGCTGATTCGCGCATCGGGTACCGAGCCCATCCTGCGCTTTTACGCAGAGGCCGACAGCGAGCGCAAGATGACCGCCCTGCTCAAGGCCGCGGTGAACATCGGAATGTAATACGGTGCGCAGACTGCTGCCGCTCCTGCTCCTGCTCCTCATGGGGGTTATCCCGGCACGGGCCGCGGATCCGCCCCCCGGTCGGAGCGGTCAGGAACCCACTGCTGGCTCGCCGGTGCGGCCGTCCACGGTATTAAGACTTGGCGATCCGCATTTCCGTGGACCGCTAGCGAAATGGAATTCCGTCCGTCCCGATGAGGCCCTGCCTGAATCGGACGGACGGATCCTGTCGCCGGACCTGCACGGACCGACGACGGGACCGGTGCACCGCACGCGACTCTGGCTGATGGGAGGGACGATGTTCGCGGCGAACGCCGCGATCGTGGCGTATTTCTTCGACACGTATTACAATGACGACTTCGCGAAGACCGCGCCATTCCACACGTTTGACGACTGGTACAACGCCGACCTGAATGTCGACAAGCTCGGTCACATCTGGTCGGCGCAGTCCTACGCCCAGGCGACCTATCATATGTTTCGCTGGGCCAACATGTCGCAATGGAGTGCGATGTACTGGTCAAGCGGCCTGGCCTTCCTCTACCAGCTCGAAATGGAAATCACCGACGGACTGTTCGAGAAATGGGGATTCAGCTGGTGGGATGTCGCGGGGAATACCATCGGCGCGGTGTGGCCGAACCTGCAGCGCATCTATCCCTCGCTGCAGCCGTTCATGATCAAGATGAGTTACCATCCCTCCGCTGCCGTCAAACAGGGCTGGGTCGAACATGACTATCTCCGTGACTACGACGGCTTCACCTACTGGCTCGCGCTGTCGGTCGAAGACCTGCTGCCACGCGCGGCTCGACCGTATTGGCCCGACTGGCTCGGCATCGCCGTCGGTTACGGAGCAAACCGCACCATGCTCGGAGACGGTATATACAATTCGCGTGATGGCGTCGGCCAGGGCGAGCAGGAATGGTATGTCGCCCTCGACTACGACTTGCGCAAGCTCCCGGGTGACTCGAAATTCCTGCTCTGGATGAAGGAATCCTTCAACATTTTCCACCTTCCCGCGCCGACAATTCGTATCACTCCCTCGGCGGTGTATTACGGTTTGTATTTTTGATCCGTCCCCTCACCGCCCGAACAGCACCTGTGCGACGGTGGATTTCGGCGGATGTTTCTTCTTCACCATTTCCACGGCGTAACACACGATGGCGATGACGGCGATCACCGCGAGATTTGCGGCGGTGAACAGTGGACCGGATTCGATGGTCTCCATTCCCTGTGATTCGAGGAGGGGCAGCAGCACCTGCGCTCCGAGCACCTGGTGCAGGACGTAGACCAACATCGAATGGCGGCCGAAGAAACCGATCACGGAGTGCGCGGGATTCAGGCGCAGGCGCCGCAGCAGGGTGGACGACAGCACGACGATGCCGATGGAGGTGAAGATGTAGGCGAACGTGGGGGGATAGAAAATTTCGGAGTATCCGCCCCGCGTTTCCAGAATGCTACCGTCTGCGATGCTGCGGATAAACGGCAACGGGACAAACAGCAGGATGAAGCCGATGACCGTGAGCACGGCTCCGAGTGTGATGAAATGATGCGAGGCGCCGATGCCCTCGCCAAACAGCGTGCGGAAAAACAGCGCACCGATAAAGGCATAACCCAGCCACGGGAAGATGGGGAACCATCCGTCGACGAACCAGCTTTGCAGAAGGCGTCCGATCGACGGCAGCCATGGTTCGTCGAAATACACCTCGAGCGCTTCGGCGTGATAGCCCGTCAAAGCCTGCAGGACGTATGTACCCAGAATAAATATGACCGCGATGTACAGCAGTTCCCGGGCGTCTGCTTTTCTCATGAGATAAAGCAGCGGCATTGCGAGTCCGATCGGATAGAGCACGTCGAAGGAAGTGAACGGGTAGATCTGCCACAGCAGGGTATCGAGCAGCACGCCCACGCCCATGACAATCCCGCCGCGCTTGAGATAATAAGCGAGATTGTGTTTTTCTCCGCGGAGGACGATCATGCCGGCGCTCAGCATGATGAAGGTCGGGGCGGCAAAGGAACCCAGAATGCGAAACCACATCGAATGCGGTTCGGCAAGGTAGGGCGCGAGATTCGCGGGGATCATCAGGAGGATGGCGAGGCCCCGGAGCGTGTCGATCCAGGGCAGGCGAAGGTGTTGTTCAGGCATGGGGCCTCGGAATGTGCGGCGCCAACGTCACGACAGACTGCGGTCACCTTCGATCCACCAGCGATGCCAGAGTTCGAAGTTGTACAGCGTCCAAAGCTGCGGCGTGTAGTTGATCTTCGTGCGCTCGTACTCGTCGAGCAATGAGCGAATATACGGAAGATTGTAGTAATCATGACGTGGGGAAAGCAGGAGGGAGCGGGCGTGCTGGAAAATATCCGTTGTCATCATGTTCTTGCCTGATCCTGCGAAACCGATTTTCTTCCGGTCGATGATGTCGTCCGGGAGAATGCCGCGCAGTGCCTGTTTGAGCACATGCTTGGGATTGCCACCCTTCATTTTCATGGCGGAGGGAATATTCATCGTGAACTCCAGCATGAGATGGTCGAGGAAGGGCACGCGTGCCTCGATGCTCGTGGCCATTGTGATTTTGTCGACGCGCATCAAGAGCAGCTCCGCGAGGCGGTGCTTGATTTCCCAGTACACGATGCGCTGCAGGTCGTCACCATACCCCTCTTCCACGGCACGTTCGAAGCGCCGCTGCGCAAGGGTGTACGACGAGGGGAGATCGAGTCCGGCGAAGGTGGCGGCGTTGAGCGCGCGGGCCTTCTCCGCGTCGTAGAAGCCGATGGCGTTGCCCCAGAACGCCGGCTGCTTTTCGAGCACGTTGCGGATGACGTTCTGCCGGTAATCGACTTGGCGGTGGGCGAGCAGCGGCCGCAGCAGGGCATACGCGCCGGAGGTGAGCGCGCGCGGCACAGGTCGCAGCACACGTTCGAGGCGCATCATCCGCACCGCGCGGAGATACGCCGCATAGCCGGCGAACTGTTCGTCACTGCCTTCGCCGACCTGGACAACGATGGTGCCGTTGTCGCGGGCGAGTTTCGAGACGTGATACAAAGGGAAGCAGACGGGATCGGCGAGGGGTTCGTCCTGGTGGTGCACGATGGTCGGCAGCAGGTCGAGAAACCCGCTGTCGTCGATCATCACTTCATGGTGATTCGTGTGGAAATGCGCTGCCATGCGGCGCGCCCACTGGAATTCATTGGTGTCTTCCTGACCGCGGATCGCGACGGTGAAAGTGTCGACCGGTCGATCCATCAATTCGGACATGAACGCGACGTTGGCGCTGGAGTCGATGCCGCCGCTGAGGAAAACGCCAAACGGGACGTCGCTCATCATGCGCTTTTCCACCGCCGACCGGAAAAGATCGCGGACGCGCCCCGTCACTGCCTCTTCGTCGTGGTAGTCGAAGTCCGCTTCTCGGTGCCCGAGCGCATCCCAGTACTCCTCGATATCGATGACGCCGTCGCGTCCGATGCGGGCAAAATGTCCCGCCTCGAGTTTCCTGACGCCCTCGAACATCGTCCATGGCGCCGGGGTGTGGATGTAGGTGAAGTAATGGTGCAGCGCCTCGCGGTCGACCGCGGGACGCAGCGCGGGATGCTCGAGCAGCGCCTTGATCTCCGATCCGAAGATCCAGGTGCCTTCCCGTTCGGCGTAATACAGGGGTTTGATACCGATGCGATCCCTGTAGAGGAAAAGTTGCTCCTTTTCCACGTCCCAGATTGCGATGGCGAACATGCCGTGCAGTCGCTCGATAAATCGTTCGCCCCAATGCCGGTAGGCGTAGAGGATGGTCTCGGTATCGCTGCGGGAACGGTAGGAATAACCGGCGCGCTCGAGTTCGGCGCGCAGCGCGAGATGGTTGTAGATCTCGCCGTTGAAGACCAGCCAGATCCTTCCGTCGGGCGTCGACATCGGCTGGTGTCCGGCGGCGGAAAGATCGATGATGGACAGCCGGCGGAAGCTGAAGCCAATGCGTCCACAGTCCGAACGATACAGTCCGCCGTCGTCAGGACCCCGATGCACAATTGCCTCACCCATGCGCGCGAGCAGGGCATCGTCGATGCCCCGTGCGGAACGATGGTATTCAAAAACTCCGGCGAAGCCGCACATGGATCCCGTCCGTGAATTGATTTATCATTGAAAAATACACGACTCTCCCTTTTCCTCCAATGCCACAGCGGGCATGGGACGGAGAATTGCCCGATGGCTCATTCTCCGGCTCCCAGCGTTGAGAGCAGCTGCCGCGCCTCTGCAACCGACTCGGCTGGTTCACCACGTTCGACGCACCAGCGCAGCAGTTCCGCCGCGCGCGCGGGCTGGATTCCTGCGCGGACGTAATACTTGCCGAGGGTGAAGCGCAGCATGCCATCGTCGGGAAAGCGGCGGATGCCTTCCTCGAATCGGCTGAGCGATTCGGAATACTGCCGCGACAGCGCCAGGGCGTTTCCGAGAAACAAGTAGACCGACGGATTCGCGAAGCCTTCCTGCACGGCGCCCGCGAGGTGTCCGGCCGCGACGTCATACGCGCCGAGCTGATAGAACCCGAGACCGGCGATGGCGGGGTAGGGACGACCGTCCCGTGTTTCGAGTGCGATCGTCTCGACCTCGATCCGCACACGATCATACATGCCGTTGCCGAGGGCGAGGAAGCCGATGGACTGGGTGAGCGAATCGATCTCGTGCACGGAAATGCTGTAATCCCCGGCCGCTCCGGCCGCAGTGAGCGTCTCGAGTCGCTGTCCCAACCGCGCCAGCATCCAGTCCTGCAGCGCAACCGTGGTCTCGGGATCCGACTGCTTCAGCATCTGCGCCATGCGGGAGAGTTCACGGTAATGCTGCGGATAGTCGAGGATCTCGATCATGCGTTTGGTCAGGCGGATTTCTTCCCGCAGATCGCCGTTGCGGTGCTGGTATTTTCGCAGCGCGTCGAATCCGCTGAGCGCGTAATCCCCGAACACATGATCGCTGTCGAGTTCCAGAATATTCTCGAATCGCTGCGCCGTCGCGCGAGCGTCCCGATGAAGCTGCGACCACGGAAGGACGAGCAGAACGGAGATCAGCGCCAGCGCGACCGCCGCCTGATCGTTGTACCGCCGTCGCAGCGCCGACAATGCGGCCAGCAGCAGCACGATGCCGAGTGGCGCGAGCAGATCCCAGTCCCGGGCGAGTCCCAGCGAGGCATTGGCAAAAAACGCGAAGCCGCCCATGAGCAGCACGTTCATCGCATGAAAGGCGTCGACTCCGTCACCGAATTTTTTCTGGCGCAGTCTGTCGGTCCACGTCCAGAGCAGCGCGACGAGCGCGGCGGGAGCGAGCAGGGCGAGCAGGTTGAGAACATCCGCCAGGTGCCAGGGGGAAAACAGTGTGTAGGCCTGCCTCCCCGCCGGAGCGGCCTGTGCCGCGACCGGCATGACGATGCGGCTCGCGGAATCAGCAAACCCTGCCGCGAAGTACAGCGCGATCCATGCCGCGATGGCGATTCCGCCGGCGAAGAGTCCGCTGCGGACATCCGCGTGGCGCAGCAGACGGAATCTCTCCCGCATTCCCTCGCTTCGCACGGCAAGAAGGAAGAGCAGGGAAGGGAGGAGGGCCAGCGTGAGATAATGCAGACCCACGGCCAATGCGAAGGCCACGAGTGCCGGCCATAGCCGTGTTTTCCCCGCCAGCGCACGCTCCGCGGCGACCAGGTACACCGTGATGGCAGCGAATACCGGTGCATAGTACTCGACGTATCCCGAGAACAGCAGCACCCCTGCCGTGCCCGCGAGAGCCAGCAGCAGAGCCAGGCGCTGTTGTCCCCTCGTCGCGCGCGTGATGTACAGCACGGCCACCAGCAGGCTGGAGACAGAGAGCCAGCGGAAGGGATACAGGGCATCGGTGGGCATGAGCGCGGGGATCATGTTTCCGATCGCCGGTCCTGCATGCATCGCCAGCAGTAGCAGCATGCCGGTCAGCGGAGCGGACTTGAGATTCATCAGCATCTGCGTGTCGGCGGTGCCGTCGACCGAGAATCGATGGATCTGTGGAATCAGCAATCCGCCGTCGCCGTAGAAATAGGTGTGCATCGGCCACAGCAGGGGGGGAAGCAGGGCCGCCAGCACGAGCAGCAGGGAAACAGGTGTACGCAGCGGATCGATATCCATCGCTTTGAGCGCGGCGAACAGCAGCAGCGGCGCGGCCAGCATGATCCATAACATCGCGTGAGGCAGGTACGACAGGGCGTCGAATCCCCATACACGTCCGCCGGGTGGAAGCAGGAGGGTGGCGAGTTGCAGGAGCATGGGCAGCAGCAGGGCAGCGGCGAGCAGCGCCCAGGGCGTGGAGGCATGCTGTTTCGTTTTCATGGAGCGGAAAATACGAAATTCCGGCGTGCATTCCGTCCGTGCCGGGGAAAAGCGGGAGACACGGTTAGACAAACATATGCCAACGCGGCATTTCCCTCTTGCATCTGGTCCCTCTTTTCATTAGAATGGGTTAGACATTTGTATACATCGGAGAAATCCCGTGAACAAACAATGGACTGACAACCGTCGAAAAGTAGCGCGTTTCCTCCAGCAGTACATCGACGTCAACGGCCGTGCCCCGAGCATGGACGAGATCGCCAAGGCGACCGGACTCTGGAAGCGTTCGGTGGAGATCGTGCTGAAGGGACTCGAGAAAATCGGCTTCATCGAAATCACGCCGGGCATCAGCCGTGGCATCCGTCTCGTCGGCGGGGACATGCGGCGCATCCCGCTTGTCGGCGACGTCAAGGCGGGGCCGCCTGCCTGGGGACAGGAAGAAGCGGTCGAGTACCTGCGTGTCGACCGGAACATCGTGCCGTTCGAGAATCCGATGGCGCTTCGGGTGGACGGATATTCGATGCGCGACGCCGGCATGCTGCCGGGAGACATCGTGCTGGTCAAGCAGCAGCAGACGGCGAACAACGGCGAGACGGTGGTGGCCTATCTCAATGGTGGACTCACGGTCAAGCAGTTCGAGTATCGAAACCGTCTGATCCGTCTCCTGCCGGCGAACCCCGCCTACAAGCCAATCGAAGTCACGGCGGAGGACGAGTTCCAGATCGTCGGTCGCGTGATGCTGCTTCTGCGGGACGTCGGCGACTGTTTCAATTTCGAAATCGAAAGCGCGGACAGTCAGATTCCGAACTGAATCCGTGTGTTGCGGTCCGAAACACGGTGGTCAGCGCCTGCGTCCGGCCGTGGGAATGACTGGCAGGTGTGTGGAATTCTTTCTATTTTTGCCTTTTCACACCCGATCCACATCCGGCCCTGAATCCATGACGAAACGGCCGGACAGTTCCCGTCCGCTGGACGAACCACCATCCGGGGAAGCAGTATGATCTCGCGAATCGCCATCCTTCTGTTTTTCGTCTCCACCATTCTGGGCACCGAGGCGCTTCTCGCGCAACAGCGCGTGCAACTGCGCAATGACGCATTGCACTACGACGTTCAGTCCACCCAGGGCGCGCAGCTGTTCTTCATTGAAACCGTCACGCCCGTGCGTGCGGAGGAAGTGCGTCTGCCGCGGCGCGTCTACCGCATCCCTCTCGATGGGCTGGCTCCGTTAGTGGTAACGGTGCAGGACGTGCTGCTGTCGCCTCCTGTCGACGCATCCCCGTTCTATCTCGTGGATTTCTGGATAGACGCCGACTCCGTCATGCGTTCGCGACTGCTGCCGTACGCTGGACGCATCGAAGACCCCGCCATCGGCCGCGGCGCCACCGTGTTGGCGCAGCGTATCGTCTACGATCGCCGACGGCCCATGCTCGAGGTGGAACTGCCGCTGGTGGTGTGGAATCCCGAGACCCGACAGACGCAATGGATCGAGGAATACACGCTCGCGCTGCTGCCGTCCGACGGCCTGGCCGCGCAGTACGCCGCGGAAGGAAAGCCGCCGTACATGAGCATGCCGTTCACCACGCGCAGTCGCAACGTCGACACCTCCCAGGCCTGGATCGATTTCACCGCCCCGATGACGAAGTTTTTCGTACGGCGGGACGGTCTCTACAGAATCACCACCGACTGGTTGCGGGACGCGGGGAAGGATCCCGCCCAGGTGGATCCTTCGAGCGTGCAGCTGTACCGGAAAGGCGTGGTCATTCCGATGCACGGGGTGGGGATGGAAGACGGGCGCTTCGACGACGGGGATTATTTCGTCTTCCACGGCACACGCAACTACAACGAACTCGGCTACCGCCGACTGCCGGCATCGATTGACGATCCCTATCCGGAATACCTGAGCATCTACTCCGATTCCACTGCCTACTGGCTGAATTACAGCGTACCGGGCGCCTCCCGCGCCGAACAGCGGACGCCCATCACACCGTTGCCCGCCGACACGCTCGGATGGACATACGAGCGCATCCATATTGAAGGCGACCCCTGGAACCAGTTGATGCCGCATACAACCGATCTCGTGCGCGCGCAGATGCCCGATTGGACCTCGGAAGATACCTGGGCCCTGGGACAGTATTGGTTCGAAGCGAACGACGGCACGAAGGCGAAAGCGAACGCCCAGAAGTTCGTCGTGACAGACCCGGTCTCCGGAGTCCCCGCCAGGTTCTGGGCGAAAATCCTCAGTTGGTACGGCGATGCGTCCATGGTGCCCAATCACGCGCACACCCTGCATCTCAACGGCGGGGCGGCGATTGATTCGATGGTGTTCCAGTACAACGAACAGGCGCTGCTGTACGGGACGGAGGTATCCGATTCCCTGAAAACAGGCGCCGACAACGTCGTGTCCTCCATCAGTTGGAATATCAACACATCAGGAAGCGCGACACGGCTCGATTGGTTCGAGGTCGAGTATCCCCGCCAGCTTCGCCTGCGCGGTCCCTCGCACATATTCAGGATCGACTCCACCTTTGCAGCCGGTCCCCGTTCCGTGCGCCTGCAGGACGTGCAGACGTCCGATCCGATGGTATTGCGGGTTCGCGGCGGCGACGTCGCACGGCTCCCGGCGGCGGCATCGCAGGGCAGCGGTCCCTTCACCGTGTTTCTTGCAGACGACATCCGGCCGGGCGACATGCTGTACGTCTGGAACACCGACAGCATTCCGCTTCCGGCACGGGGCTCCAGCGAACAGGTGCGACGTATCGACCAGGAAGAGGCGGAGCACCTGATTGTCACTGCGCGCTTCCTGCAGCCCGCGGTCGAAGAGTACGCCGCGTTCATCGAAGACAGTTACGGCGTCAGCAGCCGGGTGGTGGCGATCGAGGACATCTACAATGTGTACAGCTACGGCATGTTCCAGCCCGAGGCCATCAAGTTGCTGACATTCGACGCATACTATGGCTGGGACACCGACTCGCTGAAGTACCTCTTTCTCGTCGGCGATGCGAACTACAATTACCGAGCCTGGTTCACGTCCAACATCGTCCCGTCCTACGGCAATCCCGTCAGCGACACCTGGTTCATCTCCTTCGATTCGCTTTCCGTCATCCCGTCTCTTGAAGTGGGCCGGCTGCCCATTCGCGAGGAACGATGGGTCCGCCAGTATCTCGCCCGCCATCGCGCCTACCGCGAACAGGAATCGACGCTGTGGAACAAGTCCACGCTGCACTTCAGCGGAGGGAATATCTCCGGTGGGGAAGGAGAACTTCGGCAGTACAAAAACGCCAACGACAACGTCATCAACTCGATTGTCAGGCAACCGACGTTTTCCGGACGGGCCGACCATTTTTACAAGACGCTCGAACCGCAGACGGATTTCGGACCCTTCACGCTCTCGGAGGTTCGTGCCCGCATCGCCGAAGGAGGGCTGTTCATCTGCTACCTCGGCCACAGCGGCACGCAGACCTGGGACAATTCCATCTCCCGCGTCGACCAGCTCGCCAACAGCGTCGGAAGGGCGTCGCTGGTCACGGATTTCGGCTGTGCCACCGGTCGCTACGCCGAGCCGGACTTCAATGCATTTTCCGAACTCTTCGTATCAGGTGACGACAGTCACGCCATCATCTATATCGGCAACTCGGCGGCAGGATTCGTGTCGACCGCGCTTGCCATGCCACGCTTCTTCTACGGGCCGCTCGTGCAGGAGAGGAGCCCCAGCATCGGCGACGCCCATCGAAGGATGCGCCTGCAGCTCGGGCCTTGGAACTCGGTCAACCGGATCTCGATACAGACGAATACCCTTGTTGGTGATCCCATCGTCGCGCTAGACCTGCCGGAGAAGCCGAACCCTCTCGTGCGGGACTCCTGGATCCGGCCCGAAACCGAAATCGTGACGGACGTCATGGATTCGCTCGGTGTCACGGTGGTGGTCGGGAATTACGGACTCCAGACTCCTGATTCTCTCGACATTCTCGTCGAGAGCCTCAAGGAGGGAGTGGTGACGGGTGTGTTCCCTGTTACGCGTCCCATCCCTGCGCTCTACGACACACTGCGCCTGCGTTTTGGTCTCTCGGGCGAGGCGGGAAGCGGACAGCTGCGCGTGACGGTTGATCCCGACGGCAAGCTCGACGAGATTCATGAAAACGACAATCTCGCTGTCTACGACTACAAGGTTTTCAGCACGTTCCTGAAAATCGCCAACGACCGCCTGGGCGTGGTGTCCGGACGTGGTGCGGATTTCACCATTCTCAATCCCGCCTTCGATCCGGGCAACGTCTCGACGGTGACGGTGGAAAGCGACGTGAGTCCGGCATTTGTCTCCCCTTCCCGGGTGAGTGTGCCGTACGGCAAGACGGCGAGTTCCGGATCCGCTGCATCGTTGTTCCCAATGGGAGAGAAGCGTTACTGGCGCGCAAAGCTGGACGTCTCGGGGCAGGATTTCGTGGGACCGTATTTGAGAAGGAACGGGACGGTTCCCACTTCATTTGTACAGGCGGATTCGGTTGAGTTTCTCAATGCCGCAGCGGACTTTGTGAGGTATGACGCAGGGTTCAGCTTCCCTCCCGGACGCAGGGTTGAACTGCTCAGTTCCGGATGGGAACTTGGAAGTACGGTGCACATAAAGATCGATGGTATCAACCTCCTGCCGTCGGCCATCGTGACGGGATACAGCATCGTTATCGTCGACAGCGCCACGCTCCGGCCGAAGAGGATGGGGATCTTCAACAATTATTATGTCGTCGAGCATCGTGATTCAATCCGTGTCTGGGCGGAGAACGTCGAGTTCGGCGAGTATTTCATATGCGTCACAGGAGACGAACCGAGATCGTGGAGCCATACGTTCATCGAGCCCATCAGGCAGCTCGGTTCGAAGTATATAGACTCCGTTCTGGCGAAGGGACACCGCAGCAGCTGGGCTATCATCGGGAGACGTGGTGCCGAGCGGGGAACGGTCCCAGAAGCCTTTTTCATGGCCGCCGCGCGCACACCTGCCGTCGTGGACACCAGTTTCTATGTCGCACCCGATACAGGGTCGGTGACTTCGCCGCTGATCGGTCCGGCGGCAGCGTGGCAAC
>JAGTUZ010000211.1 GCA_018224415.1 Bacteroidota bacterium
CGGCTTTCGGCTTCGCCGGCTTTCGGCTTCGCCGGCTTTCGGCTTCGCCGGCTTTCGGCTTCGCCGGCTTTCGGCTTCGCCGGCTTTCGGCTTCGCCGGCTTTCGGCGAGGGATCGCCGGCCTCACAGGATCCTCATGGAAACGACACCGGAGGGAAACGCAGTGCTAACATCACGGAGTGATATTGTGGTACCCTCCTTCAAGAGCGAAAAGGCGAGGGGCAGGTGTCAGTCAGTTTCCCTCCTCCCCGCGGAACCCCCCGCGCACCTCCCCTCATTTTTTTCCGCCTTCGCCCGATTTCCCTCTTCCCCTCATTTCCATCATTTCCCATATTCCCTTTCCCCCTTTCCCCCTTTCCCCCTTTCACCGTAGATTGGGGACATGCGTTTGTCGCTATCCATCGAAATCCTCCTCCTGATCGCCGCAAGCCTGGTGTTGCCGCGGGGACAGATCTGCGGACAGGAATATCCGTTTATCCGACATGGGATGTCCGCCGGACTACCGCAACGGCATGTGACCGCGCTGGCCGTTGACCACCGGGGATTTCTCTGGGCCGGGATGGCGGAACGTGGTCTGGCGCGGTACGACGGGCGGGAATTCCGTCATTTCGGGGAGATGGAGGCGGGGATCACCGGTGGAGTGTTCGCGCTGGCGACGGACGGCGAACACTGGGTGTTCGCCGGCACCAACGCGGGAGTGCGCGTGCTGCGGCTCGACGTTCTGGCGGCAGACCGGCCCGACAGCACGATCACCCGGCTCCTGGGGCGCATTCAGGGTCCCGTTCGCGTGCTTCGCATGCGGCGCGATCGGCGGCTGTATGTCGAGACCATGCGCGAGGCGTGGCTGTTCTCCCCGCGCGACAGCAGCCTCCGTCGCTGTGCGCGTGAAAGCGATCCCGCATCGTACCTGCAGCCGCGCCTGCAGGGCATGGACATCCGCGGTATGACCAAGGACTGCAACGGCAACGTTTGGGTGGCGACCGACAGCGGGCTCGTGTACTTCGGCGATACAGAACGCTATCTTTTCGGTCCTGACGAGGGACTCCCGACACGCAACATCAGCAGCGTCTGCATCGACCATGAGGCCGGCGTCTGGTGCGGCAGCGACGAGGGATTGTTCCATTACGTTCCCAATCGCCTGACCACCTTCGGCTTCGGCGACAGCGCCGCGGTGGCCTGCATGATCGAAACAAAAGATCGGGAATTCTTTTTCGGGACGCGGGGCGCGGGATTGCTGCGGCTGTTCGGCGGACCCCGCCTGCAGGTCACCACACAGGACGGACTGCCTTCCAACGTGATCACCGGGCTGCATGAACTGAGCACGGGGGAACTGCTGGTTGCTACCGACAACGGCGTGGTGGTCTGGGGTCCCGGTGGCGTCACGCCCATGCCTGAATCGCTGCATCTGCCCGACCCGCGCGTGTTGCAGGTGCATCTCGCCAGGGACGGCAGCTACTGGTTCGCCACGAAAGGAGGGCTGGTGCACTGGAACCGCGAACGCAGTATCGTATTCGGTCCTCGTGACGGCCTGCCTTCCGCGCAGGTGAACTGCCTCGCGGAAGACGCCTTCGGTTATATTATCGCCGGCACGTCGGGCGGCGTCGCACGCGTGCGGGCGACGGGTGCGGGTGCTGTCGTGGCGGTACACGGCCTGCTCGGTCTCCATGTCACCGCGCTGAAAACAGACCAGAAGGACCGACTCTGGACCGGCACGGTCGGAGGTGGGGTGATCGTGTCGATTCGGGGCAGGCATTACCGCCTCGGCAGTGCGCAGGGCCTGGCCGGTGGAACCATCGTCTTCATCGGTGAGGACAATTTCGGATCACTGTATTTCGGGCATCACAGTGGCGTAAGCGTGCTACCGCAGGCAAACATCCAGTTCCTCCTGCCGGTGGATTCCATGAAGACACATTGGAATGGGATCCCTCCGGCGCAGCTGCCGTTCTTGCGTGCGATGTCGATGTACTCGATTACCGGGGCGATGGGCATGCGCGCGGGTACGCTGCAGGAAGGCGCCGTGCTCCGCGACCGCGCGGGACGTCTGTGGTTCGGAGGATCCGGCGGTGCGAGTTGTTATAATCCCGCGCGTCCGCCGGTCGTCGGCGGCTGGACGCCTCCGCAGTGCCGTCGTCGCGCCGGCGCCGACAGGTCGGAGCTGCCGTTGCGCGTCATTCTCGCGGAACTCTGCATCGATGACCGCAGCACCCGTCTGCGGGAATCAATCACGTTGGGTGAGGATGAGCGCGTGCTGCGCGCGCGCCTGTTGCTGCCCACATTCCGCAACCCCGGCCAGTTGCGTTTTCTCTACCGTCTCCGTGGGTTGGAATACACCTGGCACGAAAGCACCGACGGCAGCATTCTCTACACGGGCATCGAGCCCGGCAGCTACGACCTTGAAGTGCAGGCAAGTATCGGCGAGGGCATCTGGTCGTGGAGGCAGACACTGGTGCACGTCAACGTCACCGCGCCCGTGTCGCAGCGCCGGTGGTTTCTACTTCTCCTGATGCTGCTGGCGGCGGGACTCGGTATGCTTGTCCAGCGCACAATCCTGCGCTGGCGCATCACATGACTGCGTTCGGGGAGGAAGAGCGTTTCAGGAAAGCTGGCGCTGGACGGCGGCCAGCAATTGTGTGCGTTCGAAGGGTTTTGAAATGTATTCATTGCACCCCGCCGCGAGGCTGTTTTCCCGGTCGCGCGGAAAGGCGTGCGCGGTGACCACGATGACGGGGAGGCCGCCGAAACGCAGACTTGCGCGGATGCGGCGCGTCAGCGCCAGACCGTTTTCCTCACCGGGCAGAGAGATGTCCATGAGCACGAGATCTATGGACTCATGCTCGAGGATGTCCCATGCCGCCTCGGCCCAGCTGGCGTTGTGAATGGTGTAGCTGCCCTGCAGCAGCACCTGGATAAAGCGCGCGCTTTGCTCGTCGTCTTCAACAACGAGAATGTTTTTTTGAATGCGGGGTTGGTTCATGTTCTGCGGTTCCTGTTCACTGCATCGCGTCGGCCGACATGCGAGTTGACGGTAGACGAATCAGGACAGCATTATACGAAACAAACAGATGCGCTTCCACTCCCTTCTCCGCCCCTTTGGTTTAGGGGTTTCGGACGGTTTCTTAATCCGATACGGATATGCTATGTTTCCTTTTCCTGCGCGCAGCGCGCATCTATCATGTTCCATCAACACTCCCATCGGTCATGAAAAAAATCGTCGAATGTGTCCCGAATTTTTCCGAAGGCCGTGACGCGGCCGTCATCGAAGCCATTGCAGACAGCATCCGGAAGACGCCGGGCTGCACGCTGCTCGACGTCGATCCCGGCAGGTCCACCAACCGCACGGTATACACTTTTGTCGGGAGTCCCGACGCCGTCGTGGAAGGGGCCCTGAACGCCGCGCGCACCGCGAAGGGAATAATCGACATGCGGACACAGACCGGCGAGCATCCGCGCATGGGCGCGATGGACGTCTGTCCTTTCGTCCCTGTCGCCAATGTCACAATGGACGAATGTATCGATTGCGCCAAGGAATTCGGCCGCCGCGCGGCGGAAGAACTCGACATTCCGATCTACCTCTACGAGGAGGCGTCGACGGTCGACTATCGCAAGAGTCTCAAGCAGATCCGAGCCGGCGAATACGAAGGCATCGCCGGGAAAATCGTCAAACCGGAATGGAAACCGGATTTCGGTCCGGCGCAGTTCGTGCCCAGCTGGGGCGCCACCGCCACGGGAGCGCGATTTTTCCTGGTCGCCTACAATGTGAACGTGCTTGGCACCAAGGAACAGGCACATCGCATTGCGCTGAACATCCGCGAGCAGGGACGGAGCAAGGACGAGCCGGGCCGGCTTCCGGCCGTCA
>JAGTUZ010000212.1 GCA_018224415.1 Bacteroidota bacterium
TCGCCTCATCGGCCTGGGCATACGCGAGACGTACGCTGCCCAGCCATTTCTCCGCCTGCGCTTCGAGCAGGTGGTCCGCCTCTCCGGCGGCCGTTTCGCGCAGGTCGAGGAAAAACCGTCCGGCACGATCGAACTCGGCGCGGTCATACAGCGCCCGGCCTTCGGCGATGCGCGGATCCTCCCGCGACGCGGAGTCGCTGCCCGCGCAGGCAGCAAGCACCGTGAGGGAACAGATGACAATGCAGCGAACGACGTACCGACCGTTCATTGCGGAGAAGAGGATTGTCACGGAAGAGCGGCGCGTCACGGAAGAGCGGGTCATCGCGGAAGATAGGCGGCCGGTCGACGATGGACAAGCGGAGCGAGCGCGGAGACCTGGTTTCCGAAACGCAGGAAGATCTGGGCGAGCTGTTCTCCGGCGTAGGCCTCACCGCCGGGAACGCCGGCCAGGGCCAGAACATGCGGTAGTCCGTCGGAGAACAGTCGTTCGCGCTCGTCGAGAAGGTAGGCGCAGTGCAGTGTGTGGTAGGAGGAAACATCAATGGCACCCTGCGCACGCAGATCGTCGAGATGGCGCATCTGCGCACGTGCGGCGTCCATACCGGCCTGATCGACGAAGACAAAAGAGGCGTCGAGTCGTCCCTGCGGATCAGCGGCGCCTTCGGGCAGAATGCTCCAGTGGTAATGTACACGGGGACGCGCCGCGAACCCCTGCGGCAGCCGCTCGAAGCGGAAGTGATTGAGCCGTCCGGCCGTGCCGCGGAGGGTCTGCCGCGCGATGACGGTGTTTGTTTCGTCTTTGAGCAGCAGCACATAGTTCCGCTCGGCCGCGCCCGCGCTGGTGTCTGTGTCGAACCAGTAGAAGGACGGATTGTCGCCCGCGATCGCAAGGCGTGGAGCAACGGCAATCGGCATGCCATCACCGCGAATACCGGACACCGAGGCAAGTTGCGCCTGCCAGACGCGTCCGCTGCGGCCGGCACCGAGCCCGTTCGAAGCGACCTTGCGGGCATCCGCATCGTCGAGTCCGCGCGTCCCGCTTCCCGTGCGCAGCGTGCTTTCCCTGGGCGTCGCTCCGAGTACAAGCCCTTCGCCTTCCTTCAGGGAAAGAAAATCGCCGGAGAGGAATACCAGCGACACCTTGCCCTCGCGCACGGTGAGTTCCGCGCCGGCATGCAGTTTCATGCCCAGCGCCAGAGGGGTGTCTTCTGCGGCGCCGGCAACAGTGGTACTGCCTGTGACGGCGGCGCTGCCGTCCACCGCGGTGACCAGTGCGACCTCCCGCGCGGGTTCCACGCCGCTTCCGTACTGTGCCAGGGTCGTGGCGACCATCATGAGGATTGCCGCCGGGATGATAATAATGGACATGTATATCTGTTTCATCGCACTCTCACGAAATCGAAGTTGGCAAACTGTTCTAGTCTTGGAACCATCGGATTCTGGCCACCTTGCGTCATCTCGCGCACGCGGTTGCTCACGTACAGCTGCAGCTCGCTCCAGTCCACGGTGCCGTCGCCGGTGAAATCGGCGGCGCCGCCGATGCCGTCGAGCAATGCGCGTGTGAATGCGCCGTGTCCCCAGCTGCGATCCTCGTAGGAATACTCGTTGCCCGAACTGCTGGTGAACACCACGCCTACCTGTCCCTGCAGCGAGGAGGCGACCTTCTCGTTCGAGGCGCCGGAGCTGACGTCGCCTGAATGGCATGCGTCGAGCAGGAGGATGACACGCCCGGCGCGCAACCCTGCGATTTCCGTGGCGAAATCCTCCCAGGCCAGACCGTCGCGGGTGATGTTCTTCCGGGCGGTACCGGACGGAAGATAATAATACTTGGTCATCCCTTTTGCGTCACGTTCCCGCACGCCGTGACCGCTGAAAAACAGTACAAGCATGTCTTCTGGCCGCATGTCGCCGAATCCCCTCACGGCCTCGAGGATCGCGGCGCGGGAGACCGTGGGTCCCGTCAGAGAGCGTGTATAGACGCGTGTGTAAAGGCCGCCCTCCTGTCGGGAAAGTTCATCGGCGAGGGCTTCCGCGTCGACGCCGGCGAACTGCAGGTCGGGGAAATGCGGCGCGTAGCTGTCCGATCCCACGGCAAGCACGTACAGATCGGGGTTGAGCCGCGTCTCCGTCTCGACGGTGATCAGGGCGCTTGCCTTGTCACTGCGCACACGCGCGGCGTTGAAGGCCACCGCTTCAACCACGTTTTTCCCTGGCAGCACGCGAACGCGGCAGCGAATATGCAGCACCGTGTCGCTGCGTTCGAGTTCGGTCCATTCGAGCAACTGTTCGCGGGCGAGCTGCCGTTCGTTGAGCAGCAGCATCACCGAGGCGATATTCTTGCGGTCGGTGGCACGAACGTCCACCACCACCTCCAGCGCCTCGCTGCCGAAGGCGAAGAGCTGTCCGTCCCGCGGAGCGCGCAGGTCGATGCCGGGAGGATCCTCGACGGACTCGAGTCGCGCCGCCGGTGTATAGCCACCGCGCAGCACGTCCTCGATCACGGCGGGACGGTGGTAAAGTTCGCTGTAGCGCTCGAGGGGAAGGATCTCCTGCCCACGCCGCCAGCGCACGTACCGGTCGCCGTAAGAGGAGCAGTCATAATAGCCGTCGGGAGTGAAGCTCAGCCACTGTCCGTCACTGAACCCCACCATATTGAGGAGAAGAGATGCGTTTTCGGTATTCCACACTTTCACGGATCCGCTGCTGTGCGCGCTGTAGATTCTTTCGTCGTCCGGGGAAAAACAAAGAGCCATTGTACCATAGGACTCGCCGGGAAGTTTCTTCCGCAACAGCCGCCGTTTCCAGTCCCACAATTCGATCAGCCCGTTCATTTTCGCAACCAGCAGCAATTCCCCCGTACTGTCCAGCGCAAGTCCGCGCGCGAATCCATCGGACAGTTCAATATCACGAAACACCGCCCTCGTCTTCAGATCCCATACAACGATGCGGCCGCCCGCGCCGGAGGAGAAGAGCAGTTTCCCATCCGCCGAGAACAGCAGCGCGCGGGCCAGGCGGCGATGCCGGCCCAGATCCGCGACCGGAGCGCCGTCCGTGCTGTTCCAGAGACGCACGCTGCCGTCCTGCGCCGCGGAAGCGACAAGCGCTCCGTCGGGCGAAATGGCCACGGCGTTGATCCAGAGTCCCCCGGCCTCCACCGACCAGCGGGGACTCCCGTCGTCAAGATTCCAGGCGCGAATGCGTCCGTCACGCCCCCCCGTGACTACGGTTTCGCCGTCAGGCGTGATGGCGAGGGAGGAAACATATTGCCCGTGCGCGGGAATGTCATACAGTTGCACGCCGCTGCCCGCGTTCCATACGGACAGCTGCCCGTTCATGTCGCCAAGCGCCAGCCGGTTTCCCTTGAGATCCAGCTCCAGCGATGTCACCAGCGTGGGAGACGCCGACTTGAACATCCGGATGGCCTCTCCTGTGGAGAGATTCCAGGACTTGGCCGTGGAATCCCGTCCGCAGGAATACAGGGTGCGTCCGTCCGCCGACAGGGCCAGGTCCCACACGGCACCGGACTTCCCTTCTTCCAGATCGAGTTGCAGTCCTTGCTGCGCGGCACCCGCAAGCGGAAGGAAAAGGAGCAGGACGGCAAGCGCAAGCGCGGGACCAGACCCGGCAGGTACGGTCGCACATCGAAAACCGCGGGCGTTTCGGGATGGAAATGACTGCTGCATGGGGATTATCGTGCTCGTGGCAATTGCTGCAATAAAAAGCCGGACCATCGGATCCGGCTCGGGTGCGGAAGGGGTAGGATTCGAACCCACGGATGGTTGCCCATCTCCGGTTTTCAAGACCGGCGCAATCGACCAACTCTGCCACCCTTCCAGGAAAACAAACGGCAGTCGCCGGGGAGAGTGAAAAATACTGTGATCTTCCCGGAATCGCAATGCGGATTCTCACATCTGCCAGAAGCAGAATATCCGTCAGAAACAGAACATCCCGTCAGCCTGATGCTGACGGGATGCTCCGATATCAATCGAAAGGATGATCACTTGTTGATCTGATAGACGATCTTGCGAACCGTATCGAACTGTAGGTAAGGATACATTTCGCGGATCTTGTCTATCGCGTCGCCTGCGCTCATTTCCTTGCGCATGTTGCGGAAGAGGCGGCGGATTTTGTAATCGCGGATCGCCTTCTCACTGAAGAGGTTGTGCTTCTCCAGCTCGAAATAGGTATCATCGTCGATGATGTCGCGAAGAGGATTGTCGCTCTTCAACATGTCGTTATGCATAGTGCCTCCAAGAGAGATGTGGATGAACGGTTAATACGTGAAGCACTAACAATAGCGGCCGATACACATACTCCTTTGCCTGATGCTTCGCTCTTTGGTATTGAGACACGGTCAGGGGAAAAAAGTTACAAACCGGTGACCGCATCAATTTTTGACTCGACATGAACCTAAACGCGAAATCGTCACGTTTTGTTTCAGCTCTGGAGAAAAAAATTGGTGCGGTAGGGTTCGATAGAGAAACGTATTGTTGGAATTGAGGCAAATGTAGGGACTCTTCACCCGAAATGCAAGGAGGAATCCACAGGTTCCGAATTTATGACCTGAAGGAATTCTCCGGTAGAAGAATAGCCCGAGGATCGAAGCCATGCCTGGACGGTGCCGGGAAGCGATGCTGTCAGGAAACGTCCGTCGGCGACACGCGACGCGGCGTCCTCGAACACCGTCCCCCAGCCGGGAAAATCATGGGCATCGTAGGTTGTATTGTGGAAAAGCAGCACAGCGGCGCCACCGTGCGAAGCCGTCACATCGAGCAGCCCGGCGATGCGTCTGCCTGCGTCCCGGGGCGACAGACCGCGGTAAAACGCAAGCGTGCCGTCCATCACCGTCAGCGGCAGTTCCCACAGCGGAATAGGCGATCCCGTCTCCAGATCCCATGGAAGGAAGGGATGACACATGCCGTTGCGGAATCCCTCCTGTTCGGCGAAGCCGAGCGTGGAATCGACGGTGAAGCCTTCTGCGGCCTGCTGGCGCCAGGTCTGTGGATAGACAAAACGCAGGTAGTGTTGGCGTATGCTGCGCAGTTCCTCCCCGGTGGCCCGGCGCAGGCGGCGCGCTTCCCTGGCAAGCATGGACGCATCGGTGTGGGCATGAAAACTCGGGTGCAGCCCGATATCGTGTCCCGCCTCGCGCAGAAGCGCGAGAATATCCCGCGCACGCGTGGAGCGCAGCGAGTACGTGACGTCGCGTTTGTCGGTCCCTCCTGCCTTGAAAAGCCAGCTCCCGGTGATCCCAAGCCGCCGCTCGACCTCGAGCATGCGCGCAATCGACAACACGTAGGGATCCTTCTCGCGCTGGCGGAAGGCGAGATATTCCCGCAACCGGAGCATACGATCCGCGAATCCTGTCCGCGTGCGATTGAAGAGGAAATTCTTCACCACTTCGCGAAACAGCAAGCCGGGCGTGAACTTGGAGAGGTAGTCGATGTCGTGCGTCAGAACCGCGGCAGCGGAAAAGCCGTCGTATCGCGCGCTCCCTTCCGCGGTTGCCCCGAGCAGAACACGCAGCAGCAACGCATATTCCGACACGACCGGACGGTCGCTTTCTCCTCTCCTGCCCAGCAGGCTCTCCGACGCGAGGACGCGGCCGAAACCATCATGCCGTCCGGCCGTCCACTCCTCGTGCAGGGAAAGGAAGAAAAACGCCGCGGCAACAATATCCGTCGGGATCGGGACGTCCGCAACGGGAAACAACGAAAGCACACGCCGTCCCGCGACCGTGATGTCGGCTGCCTCGGGAGCAAGCCGCTCACGCCGCAGAAGGCGCGGTGCATCGGGCGAGGCGGGGAGCCACAGGGCCTCCCCGTTCGCGGCATTGCCATAATGGATGTGGGAAGCGGAGACAACGAATCGGACGCGGTATCCGGCGATCATCGCCAGAGTGGCGAGCGCATACCGCGCCGGCGGACGGAAGGCCGGGTCGCAGTCAAGAGATATGCGGAGCTCGTTGTCCAGAAGTTGCTCCAATGGTTGTACTCGGACAGTCCCGGCCGCGTGCTGGCTGCGAAACGGATCGTGGCGGCTGCGAAACCGTCAGCTTTCGCCCCAGACCAGCACTTCGACACGCACGCGCATCAGGCCGTCGTGCAGCATGTCGAGCTGTTCGGCGGCCGCCCGGCTCAGGTCGATGATGCGCGAGCGGACAAACGGACCACGGTCGTTGACCCGCACGATGACTTCGTTGCCGTTATCCATTGAAACCACGCGCAGCCACGTGCCGAACGGAAAATCACGATGCGCCGCGGTCAGTTCCCGCCTGTCGTAACGCTCGCCGTTTGCCGTCGTTCTTCCGTGGAACTTGTTGTGATAGAAGGATGCCACGCCCTCGTCGGTTTCCAGAACCTCACGGGCGGGGTAGTTCTTGAAGTCATGCCAGTCGGCGGTCTCGCGTGTCGATGAACACGCCGAGAACAGCAGCACCCCCAGCAGCAGCAGGACGGTATGTCTGTGTTTCTCGAGAAAAGTCATTCATGGCACGCTCGCTGTGATACAAATTTTTTAATGGCAATCGCCTGAGGTCCACCGCAGTGCACTTCGGCGACTCCCGACACTCTCCGTCCTCCGTCCTCCATCCTCCATCCTGCAGCGCCGAAGGCGTTAACGCGCCAAGGCGCCAAGACCTCCTACAGGTATTGGTCGAGGCCTTTTTTCCGGAGATGGTCCACCACCTCCTTGACTTCCTGCGATCGGCCCTTGTGGCAGATCAGCAGTGCATCGTCGGTGTCGATGACAATGAGATCCTCGACGCCGATGAGCGCAGTAAAACGATTTCCACCTGCGGATATGTGGGAATTACGGACGTCGCGCAGGAAAACCCCTTCCGACGCCGCATTGTCGCATTCGTCTTTCGGGAACAGGCGTGCAACCTCGTCCCAGCTGCCCAGGTCGTTCCAGCCGAAGTCGGCAGGAATCACGTAGCGGTTCTCTGCCTTCTCCATGACGCCGTAGTCAATGGAAATGGGCCGCATTCCGTTGTAGGCCTGTTCCAGCGCCTGCGTCCAGTTGGGCGTGTCGATCGCCTCATCGAGTTTCTGCAGTTCGTCGGACAGTTCGGGGAGGTGGTCGACGATGCCGTTGAGGATCGTGGAGACACGCCAGATGAACATACCGCTGTTCCACACGAAATCGCCGCTTTCGAGAAAGAGCTGTGCGGTTTCGAGATTGGGTTTTTCGGCAAATGTCACAACCTTGTACCCGTCATGGGCGGCATAGGGCCGCTCGTGATTTTCGTGGTTGAACTGAATGTACCCGTAGCCGGTCTCGGGTCGATCGGGGGTGACACCGATCGTCACGAAACCGCGTGACTCGTCGGCGACGGCGATGCCCTTGCGCAGGGTGTCCTGGAAGGCGGCGATGTCGTGCACCAGATGATCGGCCGGCAGGACGATCATCATCGCCTCACCGGCGCGTTTGCGCAGAATCTGGGCCCCGAGGCCAATGGCCGGAGCCGTATTTCTGCCCACCGGTTCGACAATGATGTTTTCAGGCGGCACCTGCGGCAGCTGTCGGCGGATTTCCTCGGCCTGGAAGGCGCCTGTCACGATAAGAATGTTTTCGCGGGGAACAATCGGATCGAGCCGGTAGACGGTATTCTGGATCATCGTGCCCTTGCCGATGATTTCGAGGAGCTGTTTTGGCGAGTATTCGCGGCTGCGCGGCCAGAATCGCGCGCCGACCCCGCCGGCGATAATCAATGCGTAGACGTCCATTTGTCAGTCATGATCCGTATTGCGCCGCAAAGGCGGCAAGTCAAAGAAAACCCGCTTCCGGTTGTTGTGCGGAAACGGGAGGTAAGGACGATCGGCGTCTCATTCGCCGCGGGCGACCTTGAGGCGGTTGATCGCACGGAGCAGGGCCACGCGGAGGCGATCTTCGTCGAACCCCTCGTCGCGCTGGCGGAGACGCTCCTCGGCGCGCTGTTTCGCGCGCTCGGCACGGTCGACGTCAATGTCCGACGCGCGCTCGGCCGTGTCGGCGAGCACACGCATCTGGTTATGGAACACCTGGGCGAGTCCGCCGCTCACGGCGTAATGCATTTCCAAGCCTTGGGCGTCCACAACCTTCACCATGCCAACCGCGAGTGTCGAGAGAAACGGCGCATGGTTGTACAGGATCTGGAAGCGGCCCTGTTCTCCCGGACAACTGACCGAGGAGACGCTGCCGCTGAACGGTTTCCGCTGTGGGGTGACGATTTCCAATTCAAAGAAATTGGCCATGGCCGTCTGCCTACGCCTCCTGCATCTGCTTGGCGCGTTCGAACGCTTCCTCGATGGTGCCGACATACATGAAGGCGTTTTCGGGGAGGCTGTCACATTCGCCGTTGATGATCATTTCGAAACCGGCGATGGTGTCTTCGATCTTGACGTACTTGCCCTTGTAGCCGGTGAATTGCTCGGCAACAAAGAAGGGCTGCGAAAGGAAGCGCTGGATGCGCCGGGCACGGTGTACAACGAGCTTGTCCACGTAGGACAGTTCGTCGATGCCGAGAATATTGATCAGGTCCTGGAGGTCCTTGTAGGACTGAAGGATGCGCTTGACGCTCTGCGCCACATCGTAATGCCGGTCGCCGAGGACGTTCGGGTCGAGGATCCGCGAGGTGGAGTCGAGCGGATCGACCGCCGGATAGATGCCGAGCTCGGCGATCTGTCGGCTGAGCACCGTCGTGGCATCGAGATGCGAGAACGTCGTGGCGGGAGCGGGATCCGTGAGATCATCGGCCGGTACGTACACCGCCTGCACCGAAGTAATCGAACCCTTTTTCGTCGAAGTGATGCGCTCCTGCAGCTCGCCCATTTCCGTGGCCAGTGTCGGCTGGTAGCCCACGGCCGAGGGCATGCGTCCGAGCAGCGCCGACACTTCCGAACCGGCCTGCGTGAAGCGGAAAATGTTGTCGATGAACAGCAGCACATCCTTGCCTTCCACATCGCGGAAGTACTCCGCCATGGTGAGCGCGGTGAGCGCGACGCGCTGGCGCGCGCCGGGGGGCTCGTTCATCTGGCCGAATACCAGCGTGGTCTTGTCGATGACCCCGGATTCGGTCATTTCGAGATACAGGTCATTGCCCTCACGGGTGCGCTCGCCGACGCCGGCAAACACCGAGTACCCGCCGTGATGCATCGCGATATTGTTGATCAGCTCCTGGATGATCACGGTCTTGCCCACGCCCGCGCCACCAAACAGACCGGTCTTGCCGCCCTTCGTGTACGGCTCGAGCAGGTCGATCACCTTGATGCCCGTTTCGAACATCTCCTTGCTCGTCGACAGTTCGTCGAAATCAGGGGCATGACGGTGGATCGGGAAATAAATGTCCGTCTTTACCTTTCCCTTGTTGTCGATGGGGTCGCCGATGACGTTGAGCAGGCGGCCGAGCGTGTTGGGACCAACCGGAACCATAATCTGGTTGCCCGTATCGAGCACTTCCATGCCGCGCACGAGGCCGTCGGTGGAATCCATCGCCACGGTGCGGACCCGGTTATCGCCCAGATGCTGCTGCACCTCGACAACCAGCGTGTCTTCCATGCCTTCCGAGTCTCTCCTCGCGATTTTCAGCGCGCTGTTAATGGCGGGGAGTTCCGCTCCGGAGAAATCAACGTCCACAACGGGTCCGATGACCTGTACGATGCTGCCCTTGTTCATTCCTGTGATCTTCGCTGATGAAAAATATTGATTGTTGAAATAGAGTCTAAGATAACAGGACTCCGGATTATTTACAAGACACAGGCGGAAGACGGAAGACGGAAGACGGAAGGCCCGAAGGGCCGGATGCGCCTCAGGCGCACAGCCCCGGGCGTGAGCCCGGGGCACGCCGGACGCACGGATCCTTATCCCCCCCCAGGGATCAGCAAGGTCGCGGTGCGCGCCGGGATGACGAAGGAAACGGCGTCGCGACGGGTGTAGAACGATACGCCGAGGAAGGGGTCGTCGAGCCGGCTTCCTTCGGGCAGGCCCAGGTACGGCAGCACACACGGCTGCGCCGTGTCGCTGGCGTTGACCACCACAAACACCTTTTCGATGCCCGCCGAACGCACGAATGCGTAGAGGGAAGCATGGTCGTCGAGCAGCAGCGTCTGCATGGCACCGCTGCGCAGGGCGGCATGCGTGTTCCGCAACCGGATCAGCGCCTGATAATAATTGAAGAGCGTGCTATCGAAATGCGGGACGAAGGCCAGGCGTTCACCATTGACCTCGAAGGTGTTCTCCGGTGCGAAGTCCATTCCGGGCCAGCGCATCGGTTTGCGGTTGTCGGGGTCGTCGGCCCCGGTCATCCCGGCCTCGTCTCCATAATAGATGACAGGCGCACCCGGGAGCGTGAACTGCAGAAGCAGGAGCATGCGACGGAGACGTCGCTCGTGTTCGTCCGGTGGCCGAAGATCGTATCCGGGATGCGTCAGCAGGGAATTATGCCTGTCGTACCCGAGGGAGTCGTTCACACACATCGAAGCGAGCCGATCGGTTTCGTGGCAGTCCACCAACCCGAACAGCACGTCGCTGCCCTGCAGCGTTGTCCGGCTGCGCTGACTGAGCATCCGACTGTCGAAAGAAGTACTGGTCAGCAGCCGGTTGAGAAGAAATTCCGAAAGGGAGCGCCCGAATTCCCTCGATTGGTCGATGTCGAACGGTGCCGCGCTCAAACCCGTGCCGAAGCCGAAATTGACAAGAAGAGCGGAAGGATTGATAGAACGGCAGTGCGCGGTCCACTGCTGCCAGAATGCATCAGGGAGTTGCTGCACGAGGTCGACGCACCAGCCGTCGATACCGTCCGAGGGGTCTCCGTCGCCGTTGGGATCCATCCAGCGCCGCGTCGCTGCGAACACGTATTCCTTCGGACCGCTGACCAATCCGAGCGTATCCTGCCGGAAAGCGGGAAAGGCATCGATATTCCACATGCGCTCGTAACGGAATTCCGAATCGTAGGGAGTTTCCGGCCTGTCCCATTCATGGACCCTGAACCAGCCGCCGTATTCCGAGCGCTCCTGCTTTTTGAGCACATCCTGAAACGCCCAGAAATGGGCTCCGACGTGTGCGAACTGGGCCATCATCAGCACTTTCATCCCCCGACGATGCGCCTCGGCGATGAAATCGACGAAACGCCGGTCGGCCGAGGTCATGTACCAGGTCAGCGGGTCCGCCGGCTGTTCCCGGTTGAGGAAGGTCGTGTCGATGTCAGCAAGGGGACCGAAATGCCGGTCGACATGATGCAGGGTACTGACGTCGAATTTGTGTGCGGACCTTGCCTCGAACACCGGCAGCAGGATGATGCCGTCGACACCCAGCGAATCGAGATAGTCCAGCCGTCCGATCAGTCCGTCGAGATCGCCACCGTACTGCCGCAGCAGGGCCGCAGGCGTGAAACTGTCGTGGAGCATTTTCTCTTCGACCGTGCGTTCGTACCAGTTCGCTGTCCAGGACGAGACCTTCCAGGGAATGCGGTCATCGTCGAAAAGAAACTCCGGCTTCGGATCGTTGAGCGTATCCCCGTTCGCGAAGCGGTCGGGCATCAGCAGATACCAGGTCAGACCCCGGGCCCAGGCGGGCGGGTCCGGATGCTGCCCGTGCCCCTCCGCCAGCATCACGGCAAGCAGCACCATTGTCGATATGATAACGCGTCTTGATCGCATGTCGGATCAAGATAGAGAACACCGGATAGACCGCCAAGTCCTGAAATCCGTTTTCAAATACCACCAAACGAAGTCTTTCTCCGTTTTCCTCCCGCTCAAATGCACCAATAAAATGCTTTTTCCAACCCGGAATCGCCGTTTCAGCGAAGCTTACAGCCCTTTAATGGGATTGTAAGAGCCCTGTAATGGAGAATTCAGTCCGCTGAAAGGTACCCCCCCTAACTTGTCCTCCAGAGCTTGACGCTCAAGGAAAAAAGGATCGGTTCACAGTATTTATTCTACAGTCCCTGGAGGAAGTATGAAAAGGAAGAATGGACGGATGAAGATGACGCAGCTTCTCGCTTCGGCGCTGCTGCTGACCATGATGTTTGTATCCGGATGCAGCGACGATCAAAACCAGCCCGTTTCGCCGAACGGAGGAATCAACTCCGTGACACAGTCGAATCTGCTGAGCAAGGACAATCCCGGCGTGCAGCGTGCGATGGAAGTGCAGAACCGCAATACGGAGCGCTTCCTTGAGAAGCATGGTGTCGTTGGCACCGGCACCGGTATGGACGAGGAAGGCAACCCGGCGGTCATCGTGTTCACCGAACGCGCCCTGGGAAAGACTGCCATTCCCACGAGTCTGGAAGGAATTCCTGTGATTGAAAAAGTCGTCGGGCAGGTCGAACCCGTCGGCAAGGGTGGCGGAAACACCAAATCGACAGCCAGCAAGAAGAAGCCGGTGACCAGTTCGAGCACGACCTCGACGCTCTCCACCACGTCACGCCATCCGCGTCCAGTGCCCATCGGCATCTCCACCGGCAACATCAATGTCTGCGGCGGCGGCACCATCGGCGTGCGCCTTCGCAACGGCGACAATTATTATGCGCTTTCGTGCAATCACGTCTGGGGACGCCTCAATGCGGCCCAAATCGGTGAAAGCATCGTCCAGCCGGCCTCCTCCGATGCAGGTTGCGCGAAGAACCTGACCGACGTCGTCGCCTCGATCGCCGATCTCGAGCCCATCGTGCACCTTTCGACGGCCAGCAATCTCATGGACGCAACACTGGTTGCGACCACGGTCAACGACATGAGCAACAGCACCCCTGCCGACGGCTATGGCGTTCCCTCTTCCACTCCGCTTGATGCCGTCGTCGGCATGTCGGTGCAGAAATACGGCCGCACGACCGGCCTGACCAAGGGCAAGGTCTCCGCGATCAACGTGACGCTCGGCCTGAATTACGGCTACGGCACCGCCCGCTTCGTCGGCCAGATCGCCATCGAGCCCATACGAAAGAAAGCCGTGTTCGTTGACACCGGCGACTCCGGCTCCCTGGTTGTCACCGGCGACGACAGTGCCAACCCGATTGGCCTCGTGTTCGCCAAGGCGGGTTCGATCACCTACCTCAACCCGATCCAACCGATTCTCACCCGCTTCAACGTCGTTGTCGACGGCAAGTAAGCACTCTCGATCGATCCTTCTCAGGATGAACCATAGATCAATGTAGTACCTCTTTGTTGTGTGTGTGTGAAAGCCAGGTGAGCAAACGCTCGCCTGGCTTTTTTCTTGCCGTGAACAACATGTTCAGATGACCGGAGGCGTGTTCAATTGATCGGTCTCCCGGTCAGTCGATTGCAGCACGGTCAGTCGACGCGGCAGAGCAGTCCTTTGAGATACCAGGATTCGGGAATGGAGAGGAGGATGGGGTGATCGGCGGACTGTGTCATCACCCGCTGGGCGGTGACGTTTCGCCCGGCGTCGACAGCGGCATCGGCAACAATTTTCTGGAATAGGGGCAGCTGCATGTGTCCGCTGCAGGAGAAGGTAAACAGCAGGCCCCCCGGCCGCAGCAGTTTCATCGCGAGCAGGTTGATGTCCTTGTACCCCCGCGCGGCCTTGTCTATCTGCGACTTCGATGCAGCGAACTTGGGCGGGTCCAGCACGATACAATCGAACTGTCGTCTTTCGTCCCGACATCGCCGGAGATAGACGAAGACGTCCGCCTCCTCCTGGGAGTAACGTGCCGCGTCGAAACCGTTCTGTGCGACGTTGTCCCGCGCCAGCGCCAGTGCTTCGGCGGACACGTCGACGTCTGTCACATGTGATGCGCCTCCGGCCAGGGCGAACACGGCGAATCCCCCGGTGTAGGAAAAACAGTTCAGCACCTCGGCACCGGCGCACATCGATCCCAGCAGGACCCTGTTGTCGCGCTGATCGAGGTAAAAACCCGTCTTGTGGCCGGTGTCGGGACGCACGGCAAAGCGCAGCCCGTGTTCCAGCACCGAACAGGGGAATTCAAGCTCCGATGATCCGATAAATCCGCAGCGGGCGTGCAGTCCCTCCTTTTCGCGTGCATCGCCGTCGGATCGTTCGTAGAATGCAGCGGCCGGGAATCGCTCCCGCAGCAGATCGGTGAGCGGACCGCGCCACCGCTCCGCACCCGCGGAGAGAAACTGGAGCACGAGCACCTCCCCGTAGCGGTCGACAATGAGTCCCGGCATTCCGTCGGCTTCGGAAGAGATGAGACGCAGCGCGTTTGTCTGCCCGTCCGCGGTGATCGCGTCCCGCCTCCGGATTGCGCCGTCGAGCCGCTCACGGAAGAATGCCGCGTCCACGGCCCGGTCGCCGTCGAAATGCCACAAACGCGCACGGATCTGCGAGTCGGGCGACCACGCGGCGGCACCGAGAGTCTCGCCCTGTGAAGAGCGGACGAGCACGGTGTCTCCGGGCTGTGGCGTCCCGTCGACATTCCGCACGGCTCCGGAAAAGATCCACGGATGCCGGCGCAGGACGGAATCCTCGCGGCCGGGTTTGAGAGTGAGAATATCCAATGGAGTAATCACAGCGACATTTTTTTCAGAAGTCCTCGGTATCCAGACCGTCTTCTTCCGCCCGGTAACGAAAGGCCCAGCGCACGGGCCGCGCGTCGAAGAGGTCGTAGAGGTCCTCCCCGTTGAAGGTGACCAGCGACGGATCGCCCGACAGCGCGCCGGTGACGAGGCAGAGCGCGAAATGGCCGTCGCGTTCGGCGCGCGCGTATTCCAGTTCGGTGAGCATGAATTCCACGGCGTCGTTTGCCGTCCCTTTTACAACGACATGCAGATGGTCGTCGTCGATAGTGCACTGCAGGTCGTAACCTTCCTCCGGATCATCGACCTCCATGACCGTCCACCCCTTTTCCTCGAACGCTGTAATCACGAAAGAGAATGCCCGGTCACGGACCCGCTGGTTGACTCCCTCGTCGGCGAAACTGCGGGAGATGGCGGCCAGGTCGCTGTCATCGATTTCGTCTTCCTCCTCGCCACCATGTTCCGCATCCGGAAGATGGTCGTGGAAATCCTGCAGAAGGACGTGGTCGAGCAGCACCGCCGATGCCGGCGGAATCTCGTGCAGTCCAGCGAGGCCACGAACGTCCACCTCATCGTTGTCGGCAAATTTCAGTGGTTTGCTGTTGCCGTCCGGAGAGAGGAAGCGCAGGTCCCCGGTTTCTTCCATCATGAGTTGCCGCGTGAAATACTGCGGCGTGCCGGTATCCTCCGCCGCGAGCACGTATTCCTGCGCCTGTTCCACGTCCGGCCCGAGCAATGCCAGCGCCTCGTTGTAGGATGTGAGGATCCGTCCCGCGACCAGGCGGCCGATCAGCATCATCTGTCCGTCATAGACGCTGATGATGTACAACATGTCGTCATCCTCGATGCCAGCGGCACGGAATCCGTCGCCGACCGTGTAGTCAATAGGGGCTCCGCTGAATCCAGCGCGATACCGCGCGTCGCAGAATTCGTCGGACCAGAAATACGTGTAGAATCGGGACATGGGATACCGTTGGTTGTTTTCTTTCCCTCAATATACACAAGCCATGTGGGATAGTGAATCTGGCAGCGACTCCACCTGAGGCGGACAGGATACCTACTTGACTTCCCAGGTCACATCACCCGAGGACGAGGTAACCGTATGTTCGAAGTCGAAAGCGGCCGGCCCCGTGCCGGCACGGGAAAGCCGGAACGTGTACGTCGTTCCGATGTCAAGCGGATTGATGCGATACGTGGCGCCGGACGGAGCCACACCAACCTTCGCGAAGGCATCCCCCGCGGACGAAGGCTTCTGCCAGACATCATAGTCATGCGGCATCTTGTTGGTAATCAGCAACCCGAAGGTCGTGGGTCCCGTGGGAGTGTCATCGTCTCCCCCGCAGCCCGCCAGCAGCAGCGGAAGCGCGAACAGCAATACCGAAAGTACAATCACGTGAACTCGGGAAAACAGTCCGTCAATACGCATGCGAAAATCCTCGGTGTTGTCTGGACGGAAAGATATGTTCGAGGGGGATATCCGACAAACACGGGAGCCACGCGCTCCACCGCGGCAGGCCGTCCTCTTGACTTTACGGGAAAAACTCGGTATATCGAACCACACACTCTTTTTCGCCACCATCCTCCCTTCCTCCCGCAGCGAACGCCGGGACAGGGCGGTATTTCCGATGGAGGATCCCATGCCTGTACAGCGTCTCAAGGAATCCCTTGACAGGGAAGGCATCAAGTACGTGTCGATCCTGCACTCGCCGGCCTACACCGCCCAGGAAGTGGCACAGTCCGCGCACATTTCTGGCGATGAAATGGCGAAGTGCGTGATGATCAAGGTCGACGGCAAGATGGCCATGGCCGTGCTCCCGGCGTCCTATCAGGTGGACTTCGGGCTGCTGCGCGAAGCCATCGGCGCTGACCATGTCACGCTTGCGCGCGAGCGTGACTTCCAGGATCTCTTCCCGCAGTGCGAACTCGGCGCCATGCCGCCGTTCGGCAACCTCTACGGCATGCCCGTCTACGTGGCGCAGAAACTGACCGAAGACGACGTCATCTCGTTCAACGCGGGCACGCATCGCGAATTGATCCGGCTGTTGTACACCGACTATGCGCGTCTCGCGCAACCAAGAGTCATCAAGTTTTCCGTACACGAGTGATCATCAGGAGAGGGGAAAGGAAGAAAGGGGAAAGGAATGCGTATCCGTGAACGGACGAGCGTCATTCCTTTCCCCTTTCCCCTTTCCCTTTTCCCCTTTCCCTTTTCCCCTTTCCCCTCTCGTCTATCTCCCAACAATCACCGGACGCGAGACCATGTTCCCGCCTTGCGTCACGCGCAGCATGTAGACGCCGGGGACAAGGCCACGCACCGGCAGTGCAAGCGTATGCGATGTCGCCGCGCTGGCGTCGACGTCACGCACGAGGCCTGTTTCCCTGCCGAGGATGTCACTGAGCGACAGGCGTACCGGTGTCGATGCCGCGGCGTCGATCGTGACCTGCAGAAGATCGGACGCCGGCTGGGGCCAGGGAGCGCGAAGCTGCAATGCGATTGCACGCGCGGGAGGGCGAACGGTGTTGGGACCTTCGTCGATGAACAGCGAAATTCCACCGTGGCCGTCGGTGACGATGATATCCGGACGCCCGTCGAGATTCAGATCGAACACCATGGGCTCCGCGCGCTGGGGAACCGAGATGGTCGAAATCTCCGACTGCTGGAGATCGAACTGCGCCGTATGCGGGTCCGCCTGTTCGTAGTGACGGAGCTTGCCGCCTCCGTCACCAAGCAGCATGTCCAGCAGACCATCGCCGTCGAGATCGTGGAAGCAAAGGGCATGCTGATAACCGGATGGACGCATCCATTCACTGCTCACGGAAAGGAATGTCGTCGAGTTGGCGGCGTCCGCCTCGTACCGCGCGATCCCACCCTTTTCCGCGCCGAGCAGCATGTCCAGCCGTCCATTGGCGTCAATGTCGGCAAAACACAGAAACGCGGGAAAGGTGACGTCCGGCAGAAAGCGATTGGTGACCAGATCGAACAGGAACGGTTCGCCCTCGCGCTGGCGATAGTGCTCGATGCCTCCCCTGAGCCTGGCGATGAACAGATCCAGTCGTCCGTCGGCATCGATGTCGTGAACGGTGAATTTCTCGTAGATACCGACCGTGATCCCGGCGAGCACGCCAAGGTTTTCCTGTGTATAACTGCCTGGCTGCCGCTGGCGGAAATGTCTGACTGGAAGTGGATTTTCATCGGATTCGAACGGAACTTCCGAACGCAGGATATCGAGACGACCATCGCCGTCCAGATCCACGATGGCGGCCGAGTTTTTCATCCCCAGATCCCAGGTCCCGAGGACGTTCTCATGCTGCATCGTCCAGCCGTCGAGCGCGGCGGGCGAAGGCTGACGGTAATGCCGCACATGGCCTCCCTTGGTACCGACGAGCAGGTCGAGCAGACCGTCGCCGTCCAGGTCCGCGACAGTGCAGACGGCGTTCTCCGCGTCCGTGATCCCGCTCCAGGTGTCCGTGACGAGAATGAACGAATCCCTGACTGCCGCATCCTGACGGTATAAATGAATGTTCCAATCCTGACCACCGGCAAGCATCTCCAGCAGCCCGTCCCCGTCAAGGTCCAACAGCAACGGAGCATGGTAGTATTGCGGCCAGAACGCATAGGCAATATTCCTCGCCTTCGTGAACGTCAATCCGTGACGCGAAGACTGGATATGGCGCTGCGTGTAACTCTGGGCGCTGCCTATCAGCAAATCCTGCAGCCCGTCTCCGTCGAGATCCCCGAACCAGATGCGACAGGCCGACCCGGCATCGATCCCACCGAGATGATCATCGATCAATTCGTACCGGGCGCTTCCCGGTGCGTCTTCCTCATACCAATTGACGCGCGAGGCATTGGCCAGCAACATGTCCCGACGGTCGTCTCCGTCGAGATCGACGAAAATTGGTGCGCTCCGATCGTTACTTTTCGGGGTCAGGAAATCCCGCTCGATGCGCCGGAAGGTTGTCGCGCCAGCCGCGCTCTGCTCCCATCGTCCCAGTCCTGGATCGTCGCTGCCCACGACAAGGTCCAGCAGTCCGTTGCCGTCGAGATCGACGAGCGTCGGCGTCGCAAAGTTGATTCCCCTCGCCCAGCCGAAGTCTTCGACTTCCTGGTAATACTGCCCGTTCGCCGCTGCGCCGATGGAGAGAAACAGCAACAATGTGAACAATAATCGGCGTGCGGTGCCTCCATGTGCCCTTTCTACCTGCTTCATGAGTTGACTCCTGAAAATGTGCTTCTCATTCGTGGGATGTGTGGTGTATTTGTGCGGTGTTTTCGTGCGGCATGCGGTGTTTTCGTGCGGCATGCGGTGTATTCATGCGGCATGCGGTGTTTTCGTGCGGTGTGCGGTGCATGGAGAAACACTCCGGCTGCGCCGTGCGCATGAGAGCAGGACATGATTCCGCCGTCGGTTTCCCTGAAACAGCGGGGTGCCACCTGGTGGCCCGGTATGAGGATATGTGACTCCGTATATCTGTATAGTGCAAACATGCGTCGGTTTGATGAAAAAGGCAAGTCCGTGCTTCCCGGATTTTCGATAATCTCGCTGTCCTCGTACATTGGGGGATGGAAAAGCACGAACTCGAACGCCGGCGCACCTTCGGCATCATCAGCCACCCCGACGCGGGAAAGACCACCCTCACCGAGAAACTCCTGCTTTTCGGCGGCGCCATCCACACCGCCGGCGCCGTGAAAAGCAACAAGATCCGCAAGACCGCGA
>JAGTUZ010000213.1 GCA_018224415.1 Bacteroidota bacterium
GTGATGGCACAGCACGACCTTGAGAAAACCACGGAACTTCCTGGCTGGCATGTGCAGCTCTGGGAGAATGTCGAACGCACCGACCTCTGGTGGTTTGGCTGGTATTCGGCGCCACTGGGGGATATCAACGGCGACGGCTATGACGACCTCGCCGTGTCTTCCGCTGCTGACACAACATTCATCTTCCTCGGAGGCGATCCCTTCAACCATCAGGAGGCCTTCATCGTCCGAGGAGGAAGTGCTGGAATCGCCTCGGCGGATTTCAACCGCGACGGGAGGATGGATATCGTCACGGCGATCGAATACGATGGTCCTGGGGAGTACTACCCCGATTTTCGCGGTGCCGTACGAATCTATCTGCAAAAGATCAGCCCCCCGTACTTCACCTTGGAAGCAGATCTGCTGATCGAAGGTGATTCGATGGATCAGGTTGGTAGAAACATCAATCCATTCCGTGGTTCGGTCATCGTCCTGGATTTCAACGGCGACGGATGGCCCGACCTGCTCACGAAATCGTGGGATCATCGCGATTCGGTGCGGTGGAAAGGCGTGCTCTATCTCGGCGGACCTGCCATGGATGCCGTGCCGGATGCCGAGTTCAAGGTGCCCATTCCACTTACGATAGGTCACGACTACATGGCGGATGCGCTCGTCGGCGATATCAACGGTGACGGCTATGATGATGTTCTCATCGCCGGAACTGGCCCAAGGGGACCAGGCGAAGGAGAATACTGGGATCTCTTTTTCGGAAACCCCTGGGCCATCGCAATAGAACCTCAACGCATCATTCGGAAATCGAATGGCTGGGCGCCCAAACGTCACGGGTCGACCATTATGGATGTCAACGCCGATGGGTATGATGACATCCTCTGTTCCACCGCCGTTGTGGTTTATGGTAATGCCCTCCTGTTCCGAGGCAGTGCCTCGCTGCCGGAGCGTATCCTCCCGAACGATTCCATCCTCAACTCCGAACCGTATTACCAGGGTGACCTATCTCCGTCGTACTCCTGCCCGGTCGGGGATATGAACGGTGATGGCACCGACGACCTGGTCATGGCATGGCATCCCTATTTTGTTTTTGGAACACCGTATTATTTTTACCCATGTGGACCGTTGTTTCGTGAGCCCGTGGGCTGGTTCGGCACGAATCCAACTTTTGACAATGTCGAACCTGGTGTTCACCCCGCAGGCGATCTCAACGGCGACGGCTATGACGATATCATCACGCTTGGAAAGGGCTCTCATTCATACTCCGACAACCGCTTCCAGATCTGGCTGGGCGCGCGGCAGTTGAGCACGGCCGTGGAGTCACCACCAACTCCTTCGGTCCCGATCCTCACGCTTTCTCCAAATCCCCTGCCCTCTGACCACCGCCAGCTCCGTGTCGTTGCCGAGGGCGCGCGTCCCGGGTCGGTCGATGTACTCATCACCGATCTGCTCGGCCGTGTCCATTCGTCGCGAAGCTGCGATTTCACGGGCCACACACCCGAACTCACACTCGCCCTGCCCGTGCTGCCCGCGGGCGTCTATCTGCTCACGCTGCGCCAGGGCAATGTGCTCGCGCAGCAGAAACTCCTGGTTTATTGACATCCAGGGATACCTCTCCAATCCCGTCACCGATTTCGAACGCTACAACTTCGTCGGCGACACCATCTTCGCGCGCACAAGGGAACTCGGCGCCACACTGATCAGCGGCTATCTCCATCCCCCGGCCATCACCGCCGCTCCCAATGTCACCCGCCAACTCAGCGACCAGGCGCATCCGCCGGCGCATCCACAACCGCTCGACATGGCGGTGATCGATCTCGGCCTCGATACCTACCTCAAGGGCGAACGCATCATGTTCCATCCCGAGGTCCAGCCGAACCCGGCAACCGGACTCGAGGCGGATTTCGATCAGAGAGGGACATACATACTCGTCAATCATCCCAACTTCAACCAGATTCCTTACCCCGATCTGGATCTGTCCGTCCCACTATCGGATCCGGATGCACCGCACAACGCCATCCGGATGGAGCCAGGCAAGGGGATAATCACCAGCGTCACCCCCGTCAAAAAGGAATATCTCTCGCTCTTCCGCGACTGGTGGCCCACGGATCCCGACCCTTCGAAAAATCTGCACGACATGTGCAGTGCCTCTGGGTTGTATCTGCTCTCGGTGACCGTGAAGGCAGATGTCCCGAGCACGATGACAGAATCCGACACGCCGCTCATGTACGTCACGATCATGACCGTCGATTCCACGAACCCGAATGTTTCCGACAGCATCGTTTTCACGCTCGAAGAAAAGCATTTCTTCGATGCGAGCCATAATCTCATCACGACGCCCATCGAGGTCCTCCTCGGGGCCTTCGAACTGAGACAGATCCCGCGTAAGGACAACGACACCCTGCCCGCGGTGACCTTCGCCGCGAGACGACCTCTCACCGGCCTGCTGCCAAATCCCTGGCTCGACACCACCCTGAATCGCTACGAGCGAATCCTCGATATCGACGACCGCGCGTCCGTTGACAGCATTGAGGCCAGGTACCGCGGTTTCCCTGTACTGTGCCTCGGGCTATACCGAACCGACCGAGGTCTCGAGCGCGTTCAACCGACGCTTCGCATCGGGTTTCTACAGCTATCCGGTCAAGATGTCGTTTGCCAGGCATGGACGTCGCCCGGTGTACCCAGGCATCGACGTCAAGGAATACTACGATTCCCTGAACCAGTACGCCATGCGGGGATTTGTGGAAACGGCACGCACCTATCGCAAACATGCGCAGAAGCGGAAGCAGGCCAATGCCGCGTTTCCGTGGATTCCCTTCGTGCAAAATCATTCAAACCTGTTCCTCGCCGATACGGGCTCCAACTGGAACGATGGCGACTGGCTGCGAGAACCAACGGCTGCAGAACTGCGCCATCAATGCAACATCGCACTGGCAAGTGATGCCGATGGTGTGATGTTCTATACGCTCGTCTCCTGTCCGGGGCAGCTCGCCGTTGATCGTTGGTGGCCTGACTCGATACAGCAATGGAACATCGATGACTCTCTCCACCCGCAGACCGGTGGCGAGATCGACATGAACGCCGGCATGATGGGCTATCTCGACAGCAATCTCGTACGACGGCGCAGCGACTGGAATGGCGAGAGCAAATGGGATTCGACCGTCGCGTATATCAACGCGTTTCTCCGGCCGGTCGCAGATATCATTCAGCAAAACCTGCTCTGGCAGGATGCGAAAATCTGGAGTATCCGCAATTACCCGGACGCGGGGTCAAACGCTCTTGTCAACCAGATCGTGAGCATGAAACAGGATGCCCATAATCCAATAGATGAGGCGGATTCGACATTCGTGATCGTCAGCGAGTTCGTGCATCGTACCACCGATGACAACTACCTGCTTGTCCTCAACGGGCGTACGCATCCGATCGAGGGGCACCGGCATATCACCGTGAAACTCGGTCTCGCCGGGAGTCCCGATACCAAGTGGCTCGTCGAGAATGTCCTCACCGGTGACATCTGGCTGGTGCGGCCAAGTGCGGCTCCCGATCCAAATTCCACCGCCAACGGTTTCACCGACTACTTCCGGCCCGGCGATGCCGCCCTTTATCGGCTCGTGCCCACCGATCGTCCCGAGACGCTTCTCCCGGCGGATTTCCCCGCGAACTTCTTCGTCACTCCCGACGCGGCAATGACGATGAGCGCAAGTAACGTGCATACCTTCCAGCCATACAAGGGCATATTCGTCGATGGTTCGCTCATCGCCTATGGTGCGCGATTCACGGCGGCGAACGAAATCTGGCAGGGCATTCATGCCCGCAATGACGGCTCGGTGTACCTCGACAACTGCATGCTCGATGGCGGAGGCGTCATCGCCGGATCGCTCGGCAGCGCGACGGTCGTTGATACACGCATCGACAATGTCCCCTACGCACTGTACAACGTCGGTGGCACACTATCCTCCTCCCGCACACTGGCATCCGGGTGTAGCGATGGCTACGCATGGATAGACGGGCCGATCACCTACATCGACAGCGATGCGGCAACCGCAACATCCTGGCCTGCGTCGTGGGGCAGCGGAATCGACATGCATGGAGGCGGCTTCGTGGACATGCGCAACACAACGCTTTCCGGCTTCGTCACCGGAGTGTTTTGTCGCGCTGGAATCGTCACGACGTATTACGGGCATGAAGGCCTCAATCGCATCAACGCCGTTTCCAACGTACTGATCGCCGAGTATGATGGTTGGATCGACTTCGGAGATACGCTCGGTGGGTATGGAACGAACAACTGCTTCTCGCTCCAGGATCTCGTCAACGGTTTCCACGTGTGGGGAGGCGGGCACGGCGTCAATGCCGTCGACAGCTACTGGGGATCGCAACAGCTCAACCTCACCGGTACCTACAACGTCGGTGCGACGCGCCTGGTGTGCGGCATCCCGTTCACGGGAGAGACAGGCGCAAGGCAACTGTCAAAATCCATGACGCCGCCGCCACCGAACAACACGAAACGCGCACTCATGCAGGCGTACCGGGACAGCAATCACGTATTGCTTCGCTCGATGCTCTCGGCGAGACTGCGCGCGATGCGGCTCACACCGGTCGACCGGGAAACAGTTGATTTCATCCGATATACCGCGCTGCGACGTGAAGATCTCTCGGATTTGCGCGACACACTGGTGAGTGAACTGATCGCGCATCAAAGCATCGAGGCGAAACTTCAAGCGGCGGATGCGCTCGCGGAAAACCGGCAATTCAGGGGCGCGCTGGAAGTGCTCGGTGCATACAGCTTCGAAGGATCGGCTTCCTTGAAGCGGCAATATCTCAAACGCCGCGCACTGTATCTCCCGTTTGCCTATCAGGGCGGGTATCGCGACGGTCTGCTTGCCCTCGATTCGCTCGAACAGCATTCGGTTGGAGACAGTGCCTTGCAGCCATTGTTCCGCTTGTATCCGCTGCTGTACAGCGGGCTTCGTCTCGACAGCCTGACAAATCGTACCCCGAAACGAACCGCGACCTCGACGTTCTGGGACCGCTTCCTGCCCGATGATATCGAGCTTGGACAGAACTACCCGAACCCCTTCTCCGATGTCACCTCCTTCACCTTCAAACTCGGCGAAAACAGGCATGTGCGCCTTGCCGTGTACGACGCGATGGGACGTGAGGTGGCGGTGGTCACCGATGCGGACTACCAGCGCGGCGTGCACTCCGCCGTGCTACGGAGCTCGGGTCTGCCGAGCGGACTGTATTTTTACCGGCTGACGACGGAAAGTGGAGTCATCCAAAGGAAGATGCTGCTGATGCGGTGATGCGCCAGCACGGGGGATAATGCCCCGACAAGTTATTGCGACAACGGCAACGGGTCCTCGCTATAATGCGGGGGCCCGTTGCTGGATCCTCAGCTCTTGTTCAGATCTCTCATGTTGCCATACAAACAGGATTCTCACATGCCCTGGTGCATTTCATGTGGGGGGAAATCCGTACATTTGTCCATTGCAATTATCGTCTATTCAGGATATTGGCAAAGGGCAGGAAATATGAAACGAATGATCCTTGTTTTCTCCGTGGCGATGCTGCTGGTGTTCGCAATGAACATCCAGGCGCAGGTGTCGATCTCCGCGCTCAGCACGCCGTACACGCAGGATTTCAACACGCTCATCAACAGCAGTTCGGCGAGCTTCGTCAGCAACAGCACCATCGCCGGCTGGTATCACGCGCGCACAGGCACGGGCGACCTGATCGTCGCCGGCACGGGCAGCAGCAACGGCGGAGCGCTGTATAGTTTCGGTGCCTCGGGTTCGAGCGAACGCGCACTGGGTTCCGTCGGCTCGGGTAACGGCGCCGTGGGCAATCTCTGGTGGGGCGTGCGGCTGGTGAACAACACCGGCGCGACCATCACCTCGCTGGCCATCAGCTACACAGGCGAGCAGTGGCGAAACTCCGCGGCGGCGGCGCAAACCGTGGATTTCTCATACCAGACCGGCACGAATCTCGCGAGTCTGACAACCGGCACCTGGACGGATGTCGACGCACTGGATTTCACCAGTCCCATCACCGGCGGCTCCGCCGGAGCGATTGACGGAAACGCCTCCGCCAATCAGGCGTCGATCTCCACCGTGCTCACGATCACATTGAGTCCGGGCGACGAAATCATGCTGCGCTGGTATGACCCCGACCACTCCAGCGCCGACCACGGGCTGTCCATCGACGATTTCAGTGTCACCGCCTTTGGCGCGGCCGCGCCGACGGTCGTGGAATTCGGCAGCGCGACCTCTTCGTTCAATGAAGGTGCCGGCACGGTATCGGTAAGCGTGAGCATCGCGAATCCCTCCGCAACCACGGCGACCACCATCGATGTCGTCCTCACCGGGGGCACGGCAACCAATGGCACGGACAACACGCCCGCGTACGCAACACAGTCGCTCACCTTCCCCGCCGGGAGCAGCGCGGACCAGTCAGTGAGCCTGACGCTGGTCGACGATGCGACCTTCGAAGGCAATGAGGATTATGTTTTCTCGTTGCAGAACGTCACGGGCGGAAGCAGCGCCTCCATTGGCGCGCAGTCGGCGCACACGCTGACCGTGATCGAAAACGATCCGCCTCCCATGCCGAGTCTCATCGTCAACGAGTATTTCAACGCCTACGGCAATCTCGGCACCGA
>JAGTUZ010000214.1 GCA_018224415.1 Bacteroidota bacterium
CGGAGACAAGCACGATGCGGAAGCGCCGCGCCTTCTCGCGCATGGCCAGCGCCGTGTGGGCGTTCATGGCATAGTGCTTCTGCAGTGTATCGCGGAATTCCGTGTCGGATTGCACGCACCAGCGGAGGAACTCCGCATTGCCGATGCCGTCCCGGCATTCGGCCAGGCAGATGATCGTACCGCCGTCCTTCGTTGCATAGGAGGCATGATGCAGGGCCTTGTGTGCCTGGATGACATTGATGTCCTTCGGATAGCCCCCGGCACTCACGATGGTGAGGTCCGCGAGACGGTCTACCGGGACGCGGAATCGCGCGTCCACGCGGCGGCAGCCCTCCGCATGCGCGGCGTCCAGATCTCCGCAGACGCCGTCGGCGATGCGCCCTGCGCCGTCGAGCAGGGCCGCGAAATACCAGTGCCGGGGCATGAAGCGCCGGGCGTCCATGATATCCTCGATGACCGGATTCCCATCGACCACGCCGTCGGTGCAACCGGGCTGGAAACGTCCGTCTTCGGTAATGGTGCGCCGATGGTTCGCAATCGCCGTGCTGTAGGCCGCCACTCCCGGGACAAACAGCTTTGCGCCTCCGCCGAAGCCGGCGAAGTAGTGATGGACAATCGTGCCGGTGGCAATCACCTGCGTGGCCTCGGCGAGCAGGCGGTTGACGCGCACGGGCGTTCCGAAACGCGTCGTGCCGAGTTCGACGCAGGCTTCCTCGTCACGAGCACGGTGTTCAAACACCTCGTAGCGATCGAGGATGTCGCCGCCGAGGATGTCGCGCTTTTCCGCGTCGGTCTGCGGAGGATGTGTTCCGGTGGCGAAGAGCAGGCGGATGCGATCGGGTGGGATGCCCGCGTCATGGACGATGCGAAGCAGACGCGGAAGAAACAATGAAGTGCGGCAACGGCGTGTCTTGTCGGAGACGAGCACGAGCAGCGGGTGGGCGGAGTCCAGAAAGTCGTGGAGTGATGGACCGAACGGTCCGGAGAGGATGGATTCGATCACCTCGTCTTCGGACCGCCCAGCAGGAGAATCGGCGGTCCGAAGACGATGGTGAATCCAGTCGGCGGGAAGCGGCGCACGCTGCAGGCCCGAAGCGTACGCCAGCTCGAGGACCGTGTCAGCAGGCCGCGGCATGTCAGTTGATGCGCAGGCTCGGACGGATGGTCAGCACGCCGGAGCGGAAGCCGAGAATGCGATCAAAATCCGCGACGTACACCATGTCGTTAAGCAGAAGCACGTCACGCGGGGAGACAAAACCACGAATGGTAATTGGATCGATACGTTCGACGAAGCTGCCGCCCTTGTCGTAGCGCAACACCGCGACGGCACCCGGATCGGCCACATAGATGTCACCGCTTTTCGGGTCCGCCGTCACGCCCCATGGCCTGACCAGGTCGTCCTTGATCACGAACTCGACGGAGAAATCGCTTTTGCCGAGCACCTGCACCTGGCCGTTGCCGAAATCGGCCACGATCACACGGTCAGCTGTGACGGCGATTCCCTTCGGATCAAGGAACAGTCCTCCGGCGTAGCGCTTGATCAGGGCGAGATTTTTCTTGTCAAACACCGCGATGCCTGCCTTGTCGAGCACATAGATGCGGTTGTTGTCCACCGCGACATCGCGGGGATCATCGAGGTCGGAAGTAATTTCCGTCTGCAGCTTGTCATTATTGTCGAAGATGCGCAGGGCGTTTTTCGCGGCATCGACGACATAGCTGGCTTTCTCGTCAGCAGCCACGCCGCGAAGCTCGGTCTTTTCCTCGATGGTGATCTCGCTCACATACGTACCGACGCTGGTGATGCGCTGCACGATACCGACCGTCGGGTTGACGATGATCAGACCGTCTTCCTTCAGGGCCATGTAGGAGATGTCATCGAGCTGGCGCCGGTTGGACTTCGTGAAATATGCGGGGATGTCCATCATGCCGTGACCCAGCACGCGGAAATCATCGAAGGTCACTCCGGATGAAACCGCGTTGAGTCCGGCATACCCGGAATTCAAGCGCAGTTCCTCGAGGGCCACATTGCGATCATTGACGATCACCGAGTAGTTCCTGTTCTTCTGGTCCACGAAGATACGCATCTTGACGGGAGGCGTGAGGTCCTGGATCGACACGGCGCGCGTCTCCAGGAAGTTACCCTCGAAATCTGTATATCCCATCGACACCCCCCCTTCGATAAGGCGCGCCACCTGGGAATTGCTCAGCGAAGAAGGATTCTCGGCATTGAAGATGATACCGCCGCCGAGCTTGCCGATAACGGCCTCGATCACAAACGGCTTTGAGTACATCAGGTAACGGCCGTTGAGCATGGCCAGGTTTCCCGAACCGCCCGATGCGCGGACCATGTCGTTTTCAGGCGTCCATGTGCCCGAAATGCTCTTCCAGTCCGCTGACAGTTCGGCCTGGGTGAAACCATCTTCGAACCAAACATTCTGGGGGTCTCCGGTCTGCGCGGTTCCGGAAACGGCAGCGAACAAACCGATCAACAAGGTGAGTACGAAGCGCATTGTTTCTCCTGCTGTAATAGTGGTAACGGGTAAAATACGTCAATCCGGTGGAATTCCACAAAACACGCACGGCATCCTGTAACGTATGGCAGCCATCGGTGAACGCGGTCGGGAATCGGTGAACGCGGTCGGGAATCGGTGAACGCGGTCGGGAATCGGTGAACGCGGTCGGGAATCGGTGAACGCGGTCGGGAGTCGGTGAGCGCGGGCTGCGACGGGCACGCCGGGATCACGGTCCGGATTTGGTTGATCGATCGTCGTCGAACAACCGGTCATAGAGTCGAACGATCGCGGCTGTGTTGCGGGCGGCATCGAAATGCTCGCGTGCGAACACGATACCGGCACGGCCCATCTCCGCGGCACGCTGCGGATCGCCAAGGAGACAACCGATGCCCTCAGCCAACGCTGCGACGTCACCGGCGGGAACGAGCAGGCCGGTTTCTCCGTCAGACACGAGTTCCTGCGGTCCGCCCAAATCCGATGCGATGACAGGGATGCCCATCGCGCTTGCTTCGATCACCGGTCGTGCGAAATGGGACACGGTGGACGGGAAACAGAGCATGTCGGAAGCGGCGAGAAGGCGGGGAATGTCGCTGCGGACGCCGAGAAAACGGATGGATGATGACATATTCTCGGGGATCAGTGAACGCACAATGTCGCGGTATACTCTCCGTCCACTGATCCTGTTCCGGAAACTGTTGTCGGGCACGGCGCCGGCGATGAGGAATACCGCCTCGGGGAATTGCCGTTGCACTTCCACCGCGGCGGCAACGAACTCGCGTGTGCCCTTGATCGGATTGATGCCGCCAAGCATGAGCACGACCGGCGCGTCGGAGGCGATGCCGAGTTCGGCACGAATTCCTGCCCCGTCGAGCGAGGCGTCGAACAGCGCAAAGTCGATGAAGTTGTACACGACATGAATGCGCGGGGACGGTAGCAACTGCGCTGCGTCATGGCGGCAGATGGGAAGCACGAGATCTGATGTGCGATCGATGATGCGACGAATCAGCGCCCGTCGCAGTCCGAGATAGCCCGGATGCAGCGGTTCGCGAATATGCCATACCACTCGGACACCTTCCGCTTTCGCCGCGAGCCCGAAGGCCGTCAGTGTGGATGTATTGAGATGCACGGCGTCCCAACGTCCCGCACGCAGCAGCCGGCGCGCGCGCACATATGACCACGGCCACTGCCAGGCACGAAGCAGCAGTTTGGGAAGCTGCCACCATGGGTACCAGAGCACATTGGTGTGGGAAAAATCATGCTGGCGTTCATCGACGATGGTCTCGACGCCCTCGCGGCGGAACAGCTCGGCTGCCTCGCTTTCATGGATACAGAGCACCGTCGGCTCGTACCGCGAACGGTCCAGCCCGCGGATCAGGTACAGGAGGCTCAGCGGAGCGCCGCCGATTCCCTTGCCGTGATGGACGTAAAGTATCCTCCTCAAAGGCACGGATCCGGAAATGGGAATGGAAAGCGTCCCCGCCCGCAAGCGGGGACGCACGTGATGTCGATTGGTCTATCAGAGATATTCGAAGCGCGCGGTGAAATGCCGAAGCATCGGGGCCTCATAGGTCAGGCGGAGGCCCTTGAGTTCGTTCCGACGGTCATGGACATGCTTGACCACTTCGATCACATAGTCGATATGGCTCTGCGTGTAGACACGACGCGGGATGGCGAGGCGCACCAGTTCGAGGTCGGGGGCAATGAACACGCCGTTTTCCTTACGGCCGAACATCACGCTGCCGATCTCGACCGCACGGATCCCGCCGTCAAGATACAGGGCACAGGTGATGGACTGCGCGGGAAACTGCTCCTGGGGAATCTCCGGAAGGAAACGGCGCGCATCGAGATAGATTGCGTGTCCGCCCGGTGGCATGAGAATGGGCACGCCCTGTTCGTTGAGCTTGCGTCCGAGATACTCGGTGCTCTTGATGCGGTAATGAAGGTAGTCCTCGTCGAGGATTTCCTCGAGCCCCTGCGCGATGGCCTCCAGATCGCGCCCGGCAAGTCCGCCGTACGTCGGGAATCCCTCGGTGACGATGAGCAGGTTTCGGCACAACACGGCGAGGTCGTCGTCGTTGAGCGCCAGCCAGCCGCCGATGTTGACCAGGCCGTCTTTTTTCGCCGACATGGTCGACCCATCCGCGTAGGAAAACATCTCCTGCGCGATTTCAAGCGGGGTCTTGTCGGCATAACCGGGTTCGCGCAGTTTGATGAAATAGGCGTTCTCGGCGAAGCGGCAGGAGTCCATGATCAGCTTCAGCCCGTATTTGTCGCACACGGCGCGGGTCTGCCGGATGTTTTCCATCGACACCGGCTGGCCGCCACCGGAATTGTTGGTCACCGTGATCAGAACGGCGGGAATGTTATCGGCGCCGTATTTCTGGATGGTGGCCTCGAGCTTGGCGATGTCCATGTTGCCCTTGAAGTCGGCGATCACTTCCGGGTGTTTGCCGTCCTCGTTGAGACAGTCCACGGCGAGGGCGCCGGAGAATTCCACATTCGCCCGCGTGGTATCGAAATGCGTGTTGTTGGGCACGACCTTGCCCTCACCACCGATGATCGAGAAGAGGATCTTCTCTGCCGCGCGTCCCTGGTGGGTTGGAATGATATGCGTGAGCCCGGTGATCTTGCGCACCATTGCTTCCATGCGGAAAAAGCTGCGCGAGCCGGCGTAGGACTCGTCACCGTCGAGCAGGCCTGCCCATTGTTTCGAACTCATGGCCGAAGTGCCACTGTCGGTGAGCAGGTCGATCAGCACATTTTCTGCGTCGATCAGAAACGTATTGTACCCTGCTTCGGACAGGATGTGCTTGCGGTCTTCCTCATTCGTGAACTTGATCGGTTCGACGGTCTTGATCTTGAACGGTTCGATGACCGTCTTGATATAACTGTCTCGTATCATCGGGGATCCGGAAGTATTGTGTGTGGGACTGATGGATTGCGGCTGGCGGACGTGGTCCGCAGACAGCATGGTAATTTAGGGCTATTCCATCTGATGTTCAAACCCGCTGATGTTCAAACCCGGCGGACAGGATCGGCGACGTAAAAAAAAAGCCAGGATCACCCGGCTTTCTCCGATGCCTGTTCCTTTTCCGCCTTCTTCCGCACGCGGCGTGTCTTTTTCTCTCCCTCGGCGGAATAGTAGTAATAATTCTGGTAGTAGTAGCGGTAATAGGAGTAATAGACCTTGTTTGCGTTAAAGCGGTTCACCACCACGCCGAGCAGACGGGCGTTGTTGGCCTCGAGCATTTCGCGGGTCTTGTCGAGGCCCAGCGACTTGGTCTGGTCTGCCGAGACGATCACTACCGCTCCGTCGGTATATTTGGCGAGCACCAGCGTGTCGGCCATGGCGATCACCGGTGGTGCGTCGAAGAGCACGAGGTCGTAATACTGGCGCACGAGCTTGACGAACTTTTCCATGCGGGCCGAACCGAGCAGTTCCGCCGGGTGGCTGGGGATGTTGCCGCAGGGCACCAGGTGCAGCCCCGGCACCGCGGTTTTCTTGATGCACTGGTTGACCGGAACCTCGCCGATGAGGGCGTTCGAGAGTCCCGGCTCGCGATCGATATCGAAAATCTGATGCTGCACCGGGCGGCGAAGATCGGCGTCAACCAGCAGCACCTTGCGGCCGCTGTTGGCAGCGCTCACTGCGAGGTTCGCGATGGCGGTGGACTTCCCTTCCTTCGGGGCGGGGCTGGAAAAGACAATGGCCTTGGACTTGCCGTGGTCCGGCAGGCTGTTTTCGATGGCGGTCCGCATCGTGCGGTAACTCTCGCTCGGAGGCGATTGTGGCGCCGTGAGCGTCACCAGCGTCTGGTTGCGGTCGAGTTTGTTGTCGTTCGAGCCGAACGTCGGAATAAACGACAGCACCGTGAGACCGAGTTTCTCGACGTCTTCCGGACTACGGATCGTTGTGTCGAGATAGCGCAGCATGATGGCCACGCCGAAACCGAGACCGAGACCAACAAGAATGCCGAGAATCATGTTCATCGGACGGTTGGGCTTGACCGGGCGTCCCGGAACACGCGCACGGTCGACGATGTCGACGTTGCCCGTGGTGGTCTGCTCGTTGATCAATGCCTCCTGGTATTTCTCGTCGAGCAGTCCGTACAGCTTGTCGTAACTCTGCCGGCGACGTTCGAGCCGGGCGTACTGGATGGTCTGCGACGGAATGCGTTCGAACTGGACGTTGTACTGGTCGATCGCCTTCTGCAGATTGGTGATGCGGGAGCGCTGCGACTCGATGTCGATGTTCTGCTGCATGATCTTCTGTCGGAGTTCACGCGCGTACTCGACAGGTGCGCCGGTCAGGTTGTCGGCAGCCGAGAGATTCTTGCTTGCCGCTTCGATCTGTTCGAGCACTTCGGCGAGCTGCTTCTGCTTCTCCGCGATATCCTTCGCGGCGAACTGCTCGAGATCGGGACGCACCTTGATGGTCTGCTTCCTGTTGTATTCGGCGGATTGTATCTGCGCCTCGAGAAGGTTTTTCTTGTCGAGCAGCGCCTTCAGTTGTGGATCGACTCCCTCCTTCAGCTGCCGGGCGAGATTGGGTTCGACGGTCTTGAGCTGCTGATGGAGTTCGGAGCGGATCTGTTCCGCCGCCGCCAGATCGATTTTTGCCTGCTCAATCTGCGCTTCGAAGGTGGAGACCTGCTGGATGAGCTGCTGTGTCTCGGCATCGAGACTGATGAATCCCTGGGATTGCTGGAAACCCCGAACCGTGTTCTCGATATCGACAAGCGAATCCTTTTTCGAATCGAGCTGACCCTCGAGGAAGCTGCGCGCCGTGGTCACGTTTTCACGCGCCGACTCGAGATTGCGGAGCTGGTATGCGTCCACATACAGATTGGCAATGGTCGCGGCCTCGATCGGTGACGTACTTTGCACGCCGATGCGGATGAAGTCCACCCCGCGCACCTCCTCGGCAGACATTTGCGCGCGGGCGCGTGCCGCCACGGTGGGCTGGTCGGCCATGCGTGTCGACGTATCGAGCTTCGCGAGGCCAATCGAAACGAAAAAATCCTCGAGACTGATCGTGCGCGCTATCTTGCGCAGGGTGGATGGCCGCTGGCTGGCTTTCAGGATCGGCAGCGTGTCGCCCATTGCCCCATGCATGTGAGATCGATCGAAGAGCATACGCGCGACGCGGTCGGCGACGGCGTCGCTCTGGATGATCAGGATCTCGTTGGCGATGATGCGCTCGCCGCCCCAGCCGAGGATATCGAAACCCGGCTGTGACGCCTGGCCGCTGAGCAGATCCTTGGAGGCCTTCAGACGGACCGTGGCGCTGGCCTGGTAAACATCGTCCTGCTGCATGGTATAAAACCACGTCGCGGCAACTACTATCACAAAGATGCCGAGTATCACCCATTTGCCCTCAAAGGCAATGCGGAGATACTCCTGCACCTGCTTGTTGAAATCGTCTCTCGAAGTCATTCGACCGGAGTGTGTGTGAAAATGATGGGGATCGGAAAAACTCTCTCTTTACGGGACATCGCCGGCAACCCGGCGTCCGCCGCGGTCACGCGGCGCAGGCGGCCTCGGAGGGAGGACGCTATTTCGAGGCGATATTGACCACCGCAATGGTCGACGTGATAATCGATGTGATCGCCACAATGATCTGGGCGATGCGGAGGATCATGTCGCCGCGGCTTTCCTTTCCATCAACAATAATCAAATCGCCCGGGAAAAGAAACATGTCGGAAGTGACGGTCGGCGTAGTGCGCAATTCGAGATACTTCTCGACGTCGACCTCGTACACCTGCGCGATCTCGTTGGGATTGTCTGCGCCCCCGCGACGGATGACCCGCACCCGATCAAGATACACATCCGCGCCGCGATCGTTCGGTCCGCCGCAGTACGAGAGCAGATCCAGCAGGTTTGTCTCGCAGGGGACCTTGTATCGACCGGGGTTGCGCACGAAACCCCAGACACTCACCAGGAGGTCGCAGCCGCTGTTGCTCGAGAAATTGTAATACGAGCCAGTCTGCGCTGAAAAGAACTGCGACGCGGAGGAAGCCGGATCGCCGGTGAGGATCTGCGCCCGAAGACCGGGCGCAGATCCCACAACGAATAATAGAATAACGAACAACGTGCGGAGGGACACTTAATCTTCCTCTTCCTTGGCTGCCTTGTAATCATCAACGATGCGCTGCTGCACGTCGCCGGGCACTTCCTCGTAATGCGAGAAGGAGCGGCGGAACATCCCGCGACCCTGCGTGATCGAGCGCAGGCGCGTGGCGTAGTTGTACAGTTCGGACAGCGGCACCCTGGCACGGATGACCTGGAACGGACCGTTGGCGTCCATGCCTTGGATCTTTCCGCGGTGTGTGGAAATGTCGCCCATCACGTCGCCCATGAACTCGTCGGGCACGGTGACCTCGATCTCGTATATCGGTTCGAGCAGGATGGGGGCCGCGTCACTGACGGCTCTCTTGAAGGCCATCTGCGCGGCTGTCTTGAAAGCCATTTCGTTGGAATCGACCGTGTGCTGGCTTCCGTCGTAGAGTGTGATCTTCATGTCGATCATCTTGCAGCCCGCGACCACGCCGCGCGCCATCTGCTCCTGAATGCCCTTGTCGACCGCGGGAATGAAACGTCCGCTGATCACACCACCAACGATGTTGTCAACGAACTCGTATCCATCGCCACGAGGTGTCGGGTCGAGTTTGATATAGACTTCGGCGTACTGGCCGGCGCCGCCGGTCTGCTTCTTGTGCCGGTAGGAGACGTCGGCGGACTTGCGGATGGTTTCACGATACGGGATCTTCGGCGGGAACAGCTCGACTTCGACGCCGAAACGTTCCTTGAGCCGCTTGGACATCACATTGATATGGATTTCACCCTGACCGTGCACGATTGTCTCGCCCGTCTCCTGGTCGACCTTGACCTGGAACGAGGGGTCTTCCTCATGCAGGGTGTGCAGGCCTGTGCCAATCTTGTCTTCGTCGCCCTTGGCCTTGGATCGCACTGCGCTCGACATGACCGGTTCGGGGAAACGGATGGGCGGGACCACCATATTGTAACCCTTGTTCGTCAGGGTGTTGTTGGTATGCGTGTCCTTGAGTTTCACCACGGCTGCGATATCGCCGGCCGGTACCTTCGGGAGGTCCGAACGTTCCTTGCCGCGCAGGGAATAAATCTGGTTGAGCCGCTCGCTCTTGCCGTTCGCCTGGTTGATCATATCCGATCCGGCCGTCACGCAGCCGTTGTATACCCGGAACAGTGAAAGTTCACCCACATGCGGCTCGGAGATGGTCTTGAAAACGAAGGCGCAGGTCTCGGTACCGGCGGACGGCGTAACCAGCACTTCTTCGTCGCTTCCAGCCTTCATCAATATGACCGGCTTGTCCGTCACCGGATCCGGGCAGTAATTGATGATGAATTCCATCATGCGGCCGACGCCGATGTTCATTCCGGCGGCCATGCAGAACATCGGGAAAACCTTGCGGTTGCGGATGGCGGACTTGAGTCCCTCGGCCAGTTCGCTCTCCGACAGCGTGCCGTTTTCAAAGAAGGCGGTGAGCAGGTCTTCCGACGACTCGGCGACCTTCTCCAACAGCGCCTGATGCTCGGCCTCGATGCGCTCCTTGAATTCCTCGGGCACGTCCGACTCGGTGTACTTTCCCGAGCCATCGGTGCTGAATGTCATCATTTTCATGCGGATGACGTCAATGGTCGCGTTGAAATTCGGCCCCTTGTTCACCGGGAACTGGGCGATGGTCACATCCGGACCCAGGCGCTGCCGCGCTTCTTCATACACGCGATCGAAATCCGCATGCTCATTATCCATCTTGTTGACCGCGATCACGACGGGCACGTTGGCCTGCGCCGCAACATTCCATACCAGCTCGCTCCCCACTTCGACGCCTTCCACCGACTTGAGCACAAGCAGTCCCGTATCGACAACGCGAAGGCTGGAAACAACGTCTCCCTGAAAGTCCGAATACCCCGGAGTATCAATGATGTTGAGCTTGTGCCCGCGGTACTCGGTGCTCAACAAGGTGCTGTTGATGGAAATCTGCCGTTCGATTTCATCAGAATGGTAATCCGATGTCGTGCTGCCGTCTTCGATACGACCGATGCGGGTCGTCGCTCCGGAAGTCAGCAGCATGGCATCGGCCAGGATGGTCTTTCCGGAGCTTCCGTGGCCAATCAGGGCAACATTCCTGATTTGATCCGAGGTGAATTCTTTCAAAGGTCCTCCTTGCGTAAAGCATATGTGAAGAGCGTCATCAGGGTCTTCGACAATCCCTTAATTTAGCCGGACATGGGGTAACTTCCAAACCACACCCGAGGCCCCGGAACCGTAACGCATGGGGCGGGAAAACCGCCGTATCACGTTGATTTTTCAGCGCATCCTGACTATATTTGTCAGAATCTGGAAACCGCATGAATGCAGAAATCCTATCTATCGGCGACGAACTACTGATCGGGCAGGTCACCAACACCAACGCCGCCTATCTCGGAGAACAGCTCAGCCTCTTGGGGATCACCGTCCGCCGGGTAACCACGGTCGGCGACCGCCTCGATGACCTGCTGCAGGCCTTCACGCGCGCGTGGGACGAGCAGGAAATCATTATCACCACGGGCGGACTCGGTCCCACCCATGACGATGTGACACGCGATGCGGTGTGCCGATTCTTTGATACCGACCTCGTGGAAGACGCGGCCGTCTGCGACGATGTCGAGCGTTTTCTCGCCGAGCGCCGCCGTCCGATGACACCCGCCCACCGGGACCAGGCCATGGTACCCCGATCGGCTGTCGTGATCCGGAATACCGAAGGCACGGCCCCTGGCTACCACTTCTCCCGCGATGGTCGTCAGTTTTTCGTTACGCCAGGTGTACCGTATGAAATGCATGCGATGATGGAAAATTACATCCTCGATCAACTGCGGGAAGGATTCCGCAGCGCGCGTGCCTCGCTGACCGTGCTCACCACCGGCATCCCGGAATCCACGCTTTCCGAGCTGCTTGTGGGAATCGAAACACTTTGCCCGGGCTGCTCGGTCGCCTACCTGCCATCCCCCACCGGAGTGCGCGTGCGGCTGACGGCGGTCGCATCGTCGCAGGACGAGGCCGAAAAGCGCATCACGGAATTGCAGGACTTCCTGCTCGAACGTGCCCGCGAATATGTCTTCGGCGCCGATCGCGACACGCTCGAGGCGGTGGTCGAGACACTGCTGGTGGAACGCGGGCTGCGCCTCGCCGTCGCCGAGTCCTGCACCGGCGGCCTGATCACCGACCGGCTGACCGACGTGCCGGGCAGTTCCCGCTGCTTTGACCGGGGATTCATCGCGTACAGTAACGCTTCAAAAACGGAGTTGCTGGGCGTGGATCCTGCGATCATCGAAGCGCACGGTGCCGTGAGCCGGGAAACCGCCGAAGCCATGGCCGCAGGCGCAAGGCGCGCCGCGGCGGTTGATGTCGCCGTCTCCACGACGGGAATCGCGGGTCCCGACGGTGGCAGCACCGTCAAGCCCGTCGGCCTTGTCTGGATCGGCATCAGCAGCGGTGACGGCACACACGCCTTTCCGCATTATTTCGGGGGCGGTCGCACGCGAACCAAACGACGCGCCGCGCAGGCGACGCTTGATTTGCTGCGCCGCAGTCTGCTCGGACTCCCCCTTCACCCCTCGACATCCGGATCCATTCCATGAAAGTATTGCAGAATATCCTCGACGAAGGCGGCTTTGACCGCATGATATCGCGCCTCGCGCACGAGATTCTCGAGCGCAACCAGGGCGTCGGCGCTCTGGTGGTCATCGGTCTCCGCACGCGCGGGGAGTTTGTCGCGCAGCGCCTCGCCGCCAAGCTGTCGGACATCGAGGGCGGCGCGGTGCCCTGCGGTGTGCTCGACGTGACACTGTACCGCGACGACGTGCGCAACCATCTGCGCCAGCCCGAAGTGCGCGTCACCGACATCTCTTTCGACATCAGCGACAGGGATGTCATTCTCGTCGATGATGTGCTCTTTACCGGCCGCACCGTCCGCTCGGCGCTCAACGCACTGATCGATCTCGGACGTCCGCGCACCATCCAGCTCGTCGTGCTGGTTGACCGCGGCCACCGGGAGATTCCGATCCGCGCCGATTTCATCGGGAAGAACGTGCCCACCTCACGAGGCCAGGAGGTACGTGTGCGGCTGCGCGAAGTCGACGGCGACGATGCCATCGACCTGGTCTCGATCGAAGAGTAACCCCACCCTTCAGCACAACGGAACATCATGCCATCTTTATCCATCCCGCATCTCCTCGGCCTGCACGGGGTGCCGAAACCGGATCTCGAATTGATCCTCGATTCGACCGACACCTTCCTCGAGATCCTCGACCGGCCGATTAAAAAAGTCCCGACCCTGCAGGGAAAAACCGTGGTGAACCTGTTTTTCGAGAACAGCACCCGGACGCGCATCTCCTTCGAACTCGCCGAACGCCGCCTGTCCGCCGACGTGGTCAACTTCTCGGCCAGCACCAGCAGCGTCAAGAAAGGCGAAACCCTGCTCGACACCGCACGGAATATCGAAGCGATGAAAGTCGATATCGTGGTCATGCGCCACTCGGCGGCCGGTTCGGTGAAATTTCTCAGCGAACGCTGCACCAGCAGTTTCCTCAACGCCGGCGACGGCGCGCACGAGCATCCGACGCAGGCCCTGCTCGACATGGTCACCATCCGACAGAAAACCGGATCGCTCGGAGGACTCAACGTCTGCATCATCGGCGACATCGCGCATTCGCGTGTGGCGCGCTCGAACATCTACGGCCTTCTGACCATGGGCGCCAACGTGGCGGTCTGCGGTCCGGCGAGCATGATCCCCTACGATCTCGAACGTCTGGGCGTGCGCGTGTTCACCGATATCGACAGCGCGCTTGATTTCAGCGACGTGATCAACGTGCTGCGCATCCAGCTCGAGCGTGACGCGGGAGCGAATTTCCCCTCGCTGCGAGAATACCACAACACATTCGGCATCACGCGGCGGCGGCTCGACGCCCTGGGAAAGGACATGATCGTGCTGCATCCCGGACCGATCAACCGTGGTGTGGAGATCGAATCGGAAGTGGCCGACGGACCGTATTCCGTCATCCTGCCGCAGGTCACCAACGGAGTGGCCATTCGCATGGCGGTGCTGTATCTCATCGGAATCAGAGCGGAGTAACCCATGGCCAGCCATCTTTTCCAGAACGCGCGTATCGTTGACCCCGTCACGCAGACCGACACGCAGAAAGACATCCTCGTTGTCGACGGCGTGATCGAACGCATCGCCGAATCCATCTCCGCTCCGGACGCTGAAACCGTCGACCTGCGCGGGAAAATCATCGCTCCCGGTTTCTGCGACATGCACGTGCATTTCCGCGAACCCGGACACGAACACAAGGAAGACATCGCAAGCGGCGCCGCGGCCGCGGCCGCCGGCGGATTCACCGCCGTCGCCTGCATGCCCAACACCGACCCGACCATCGACAACGCGTCGGTGGCGGGCTTCATCTATCAAAAAGGTCGCGGCCTCGCCGTCGACGTGTATCCCATCGGCGCGATCACGAAAGGACGCAAGGGCGAGTCCATCGCTCCGATGATCGAACTGCGTGATGCGGGCGTGGTCGGCTTCTCCGATGACGGCAGTCCCGTACACAACACCAAAGTGCTGCGCACCGCGCTCGAATACGCCTCAATGCTCGACCTGCCGCTGATCCAGCACGCGGAAGACCCCTTCCTCTTTGCCGGCGGCGCGATGAACGAAAGCGTGGTCTCCACCGAACTCGGCCTCCCTACCATCCCCCGGCTGTCGGAAGACGCGATCGTGCAACGCGACATCCTTTTCACCGAGTACGTGGGCGGTTGCTACCATCTCGCCCACATGAGCACCGTCGGCGCAGCCGAATCGGTGCGGAACGCAAAAGCGCGAGGACTGCGCGTGACCAGTGAGGTCGCGCCGCATCATTTCACCCTGACCGACGACGTGGTCCGCAGCTACGATTCGAATGTGAAAATGAATCCCCCGCTGCGCACGGCCGACGACGTACGCGCGATGAAGGAAGCGCTGCGCGACGGCACCGCCGACGCCATCGCCACCGACCATGCGCCGCATGCCGGCTTCGAAAAGGAAGTTGAATTCGTGTACGCGCCCTTCGGTATCGTTGGTCTCGAAACTGCGGTGGGCCTGGCCGTCACCGAGTTGCTGCTTGAGGACTGGCTGACACTGCCGCAGCTGATCGAGAAGCTCTCGACCAATCCACGACGCATCCTGCGCCTGCCCGAACTGCGCATCGCCGAAGGCGAGAAGGCCAACCTGACCTTCCTCGATCTCGAGGTACAATGGGTGGTCAACGCCGGGGCCTTCCGCTCGAAGTCGCGGAACACTCCCTTCCACGGGCGCTCGCTCACCGGTCGTCCGCTCGGCATCTACAACAACGGTCAGCTTTTCCTCGCCTGAGCAGAGGACGTACGGGTTCGACAAGCGGAACCCCGCGGCACATCGGTGCATTCAAGACGATTGTCTTTATCCATCACACCATAGCAACGAGGAAATGTCCATGAAATACACGTTACTGCTGCTCGCGTTTGCCCTTCTGACCGCCTGTGGTTCGAAGAAGGATGAACAGATTGACACCCAGGACGGCGCCATGACCGGCATGGCGGAAGGATCGCTCTCGGGCGAAATCATCACTGCCGATGCAGGATATATCATCAACAACGCCGGCATCGCCGAGGAAGGCGAAAACGCCGCCTTCTCGATCAAGGGCGTCATGCGCCTGAAGGAAGCACCGTCACAGGTGCTCATCGTGCGGACACAGAGTGCCGACGGAACCTCGACGGAAATGCTCGCGCTCGAGTTTCCCACCTTCGCCGACGGTACGGCGCTGGAATACCCGGGCGAGCAAGGCCGCGCCGCCTTCTGGCTGTTCGGCATCAACGGAGCGAAGGAAGAAATCATGCATCGCACCGGCGACGTCCGTGGCAGCCTGCGTCTGCTCAAGACCGATGCAGCGGAGAACGCGCTCGGACTCTCGCGTTCGGTGACCGACGGCATCGGCGAAATGGAAATCGTTGTCACGGGCATCGACACGCATGGACTCAACGTCCCGGGCGAAAAGAAATACGCCGCCCGCTACCGTCTCCCGATGATCACTCTCGACGAGTTCGCACGTTTCAACCAGCCGATCTGAGCACCGGCCCCGCGTGAAACCTTGATTTTCGTATATTGCGAAGGGCAGGCAGACGCCTGCCCTTCGTTTGTTCCATCCGGAATCCCATCAACCCGGAAACAGCCATGCCCAACGACGCCGCGGGAGCGCGGCCCGACATTTCGGTTGTGATCGTCAGTTACAACGTTCGCGACCTGCTGGAAAGCTGCCTGCAGTCCCTGTACACGGCGCTGGCCGGCATCTCGCATGAAGTGTTCGTGGTTGACAATCGCTCTGACGATGGTACGGTCGACATGCTGCGACACCGCTTTCCGCAGGTGTCCCTCATTGCCAGCGAGAAAAATCTTGGCTTCGCAGGGGGCAACAACCTTGCGCTCGCACATGCCAGCGGCGAGCTCCTGCTGCTGCTCAATCCCGACACGCTGGTGCAGGAAGATACGGTCTCGACCATGCAACGCTTTTTCCGGGAAAACGGCGATGTGGGCATGGCCAGCTGCAAGATCATCAAGCCCGACGGCAGTCTCGAACTGGCCTGCCGCCGCAGCTTCCCCTCCCCCTGGGTGTCGTTCACCAAGCTCAGTGGACTGAGCACGCTGTTCCCGAAATCCCCGCTGTTCGCCCGCTACAATCTTACCTATCTGAGCGAGGACGAGTCCTACGAAGTCGACGCCATCTCCGGATCCTTCATGATGCTGCGCCACACGGTGTACGAGGCAATTGGCGGACTCGACGAATCGTATTTCATGTACGGCGAGGACCTCGATTACTGCTATCGCACGCAGAAGGCGGGCTGGAAGCTGGCGTACGTCCCCGACACGAAAATCATCCACTACGGCGGCGAAAGCACGAAGCGCAGCAGCATCGACGCGCACGCGGAGTTTTACCGTGCGATGCAGGTGTTCGCACGAAAAAACCTTGGCCTCTCTTCGATGACGCTGGGGATCATTTCTGTCGGCATCCGGATGCGCCTCGCACTGGC